>NZ_JBOGBT010000011.1:0-123434 GCF_051656365.1 Silvania sp.
ACAGAATTTGCCTGGCGGCTGTAGCGCGGTGGTCCCACCTGACCCCATGCCGAACTCAGAAGTGAAACGCCGTAGCGCCGATGGTAGTGTGGGGTCTCCCCATGCGAGAGTAGGGAACTGCCAGGCATCAAACAAGTAAAAAAGCCCTGTACTGACGTACAGGGCTTTTTGCGTTTTCGTTTTTGCATGGAAAATCCCGATCACACGGCGCCACCTGTCCTACAATTCCCCTGTTTCGTGAAACTTTCTCACCTTTAACCTACAGACTCGACATTTGTGCGATTCCTGGTTATTGTCAGCTATCTGGATGTCTAAACGTTTATACGTATGCTGTGAGGATCTAAGGTTATGCCGATTCGGGTGCAGGACGAGCTACCAGCCGTCAATTTCTTGCGTGAGGAAAATGTCTTCGTGATGAAGGCATCGCGCGCTACAGGTCAGGAAATTCGTCCTCTGAAGGTGCTTATCCTTAACCTGATGCCGAAAAAGATCGAGACGGAAAACCAGTTTTTACGCCTGCTTTCTAACTCCCCGCTGCAGGTTGATATCCAGCTCCTGCGTATTGATGCGCGTGAATCCCGCAATACCCCCTCGGAGCATCTCAACAACTTTTACTGCAACTTCGAAGACATCCGTGAGGAAAACTTCGATGGATTGATTGTGACGGGTGCACCGCTGGGTCTGGTTGAATTTAACGATGTTGCCTACTGGCCACAGATCAAACAGGTTCTCGAGTGGGCGAAAGATCACGTCACCTCCACGCTGTTCGTCTGTTGGGCGGTGCAGGCCGCGCTCAATATTCTGTACGGTATTCCGAAGCAAACCCGCAGTGAAAAACTGTCTGGTGTCTATGAGCACCACATTCTTCACCCTCATTCACTGCTGACGCGCGGGTTTGATGACTCTTTCCTCGCGCCACACTCCCGATATGCTGATTTTCCGGCAGGATTGATTCGTGATTACACCGATCTGGAGATCCTGGCAGAGACGGAAGAGGGTGATGCCTACCTCTTCGCCAGTAAAGATAAGCGAATTGCCTTTGTCACCGGCCATCCGGAATATGATCCTGATACGCTGGCGAGTGAGTTTTTCCGTGATGCAGAAGCCGGTTTAAACCCGGATGTACCCTATAACTATTTCCCGCAAAACGATCCGCAGAACAAACCGCGTGCCACCTGGCGTAGCCATGGCAACCTGCTGTTTACCAACTGGCTCAACTACTACGTCTACCAGATCACACCGTACGATCTGCGCCATATGAATCCGACACTGGATTAATCCTCTGACGATCCGCATCCTGTAGCGTTTCAGCTCTCCAGATAAGGCACCTTCGGGTGCCTTTTTTATTTCCGAAATACACCCCGTAGATTTAATTATTTTTAATTACATGAAATTCAATATGTTAATTGCATTTGCATTTAAAAATGGAAATAGTTTTTGATTTAATTCAAGAGCGAGATAGTCTTAATTCTGCTGAACGAAAATTACACGACAATTTTTCGTGCGCGTGCGGAAACGAATTCGGATCAACGACGAGGAGCAGTGCAATGAATCAGCAGGCAACCATTATCGATGAATTGACCTTTACCCAACCGCATAATGAGCAGGAAAAACAGGTCCTGACGCCCGATGCCGTTGAGTTTCTTACCGAGCTGGTGACCCGCTTCACGCCAAAACGTAATAAATTACTGGCGACACGTATCCAGCAGCAGCAAGACATTGATAGCGGAAAGCTGCCTGATTTTATTTCGGAAACCGCTTCCATTCGTGATGGTGAGTGGACGATCCGTGGCATTCCGCAAGACCTGCAGGACCGCCGGGTTGAAATCACAGGTCCGGTTGAGCGTAAGATGGTGATTAACGCCCTGAATGCCAACGTAAAGGTCTTTATGGCGGATTTTGAAGACTCGCTGGCACCTGACTGGACCAAAGTGATCGAAGGCCAGATCAACCTGCGCGATGCGGTCAATGGCACTATCAGCCACACCAATGAAGCAGGCAAAATTTATCAGCTTAAGCCCAACCCAGCGGTGCTGGTCTGTCGCGTGCGTGGCCTGCATTTACCGGAAAAACACGTAACCTGGCAGGGTGAAGCGATCCCTGGCAGCCTGTTCGACTTTGCGCTCTATTTCTTCCATAACCATAAAAGCCTGCTGGCAAAAGGCAGCGGCCCCTATTTCTATCTGCCAAAAACCCAGTCGTGGCAGGAAGCGGCCTGGTGGAGCGAGGTGTTCAGCTACACCGAAGATCGTTTTGATCTGCCGCGCGGGACGATCAAAGCCACGCTGCTGATTGAAACGCTGCCAGCCGTTTTCCAGATGGATGAGATCCTGCACGCCCTGCGCGATCATATCGTTGGCCTGAACTGTGGCCGCTGGGATTACATTTTCAGCTATATCAAAACCCTGAAGAATCATCCGGACCGCGTCCTGCCGGACCGCCAGGTGGTCACCATGGACAAATCATTCCTCAATGCCTACTCGCGTTTGCTGATCAAAACCTGCCATAAGCGCGGAGCTTTTGCGATGGGTGGAATGGCGGCGTTCATTCCCAGCAAAGATAGCGAACGTAATAGCCAGGTGCTGAACAAAGTGAAGGCCGACAAAGAGCTGGAGGCCTGCAACGGCCACGACGGCACCTGGGTTGCACACCCTGGACTTGCGGATACGGCAATGGACGTGTTCAACCGCGTACTGGGTGATAACAAAAACCAGCTGCATGTGACCCGTGAGGACGATGCCCCGATCACCGCCGCGCAGCTGCTTGAGCCCTGTCAGGGTGAGCGCACTGAAGCAGGGATGCGCGCCAATATTCGCGTGGCGGTGCAATACATCGAGGCGTGGATCTCCGGCAACGGCTGTGTGCCAATTTACGGCCTGATGGAGGATGCGGCTACCGCTGAGATTTCACGCACCTCTATCTGGCAGTGGATCCACCATCAGAAAACGCTCAGCAACGGGAAACCGGTGACTAAAGCCCTGTTCCGCCAGATGTTGTCGGAAGAGATGCTGGCCATTCAGGAAGAGCTGGGCGAGCACCGCTTCAGCAGTGGACGCTTTGACGCCGCCGCGCGCCTGATGGAACAAATCACCACCTCAGATGAATTAATCGACTTCCTGACGCTGCCCGGCTACCGCCTGCTTGCTTAAATCCACCACATAACAATATGGAGCATCTGCACATGAAAACCCGTACCCAACAAATCGAAGCATTACAAAACGAGTGGACTCAACCGCGCTGGGAAGGCATCAACCGCCCGTACAGCGCAGAGGAAGTGGTGAAACTGCGCGGTTCGGTCAACCCGGAATGCACGCTGGCGCAGCTCGGTGCTGCGAAAATGTGGCGTCTGCTGCACGGCGAATCGAAAAAAGGCTACATCAACAGCCTCGGTGCGCTGACCGGCGGTCAGGCGTTGCAGCAGGCGAAAGCGGGGATTGAAGCGGTTTATCTGTCCGGCTGGCAGGTCGCGGCAGACGCCAACCTCGCCTCCAGCATGTATCCGGACCAGTCTCTCTATCCGGCGAACTCCGTTCCGGCCGTGGTGGAGCGGATCAACAACACCTTCCGCCGTGCGGATCAGATCCAGTGGGCGTCCGGCATCGAACCGAACGATCCGCGCTTTGTGGATTACTTCCTGCCGATTGTGGCTGATGCAGAAGCGGGCTTTGGCGGCGTGCTGAATGCCTTTGAATTGATGAAATCGATGATTGAAGCCGGGGCCGCAGCGGTTCACTTTGAAGATCAGCTGGCGTCGGTGAAGAAATGTGGGCACATGGGCGGCAAAGTGCTGGTACCAACCCAGGAAGCGATTCAGAAACTGGTTGCCGCACGTCTGGCTGCTGACGTGATGGGCGTCCCGACGCTGGTGATTGCGCGTACTGACGCCGATGCGGCGGACCTGATCACCTCTGATTGCGATCCGTACGACAGCCAGTTTATTACCGGCGAGCGCACCAGCGAAGGGTTCTATCGCACCCATGCGGGCATTGAACAGGCGATCAGCCGTGGTCTGGCCTATGCGCCGTATGCCGACCTGGTGTGGTGTGAAACTTCCACCCCGGACCTGGCGCTGGCGAAACGCTTTGCCGACGCCATCCACGCGAAATTCCCCGGCAAACTGCTGGCCTATAACTGCTCGCCATCCTTTAACTGGCAGAAAAAGCTCGACGATAAAACCATCGCCAGCTTCCAGCAAGAGCTGTCGAACATGGGCTACAAATACCAGTTCATCACGCTGGCGGGCATTCACAGCATGTGGTTCAACATGTTCGACCTGGCACACGCCTACGCCCAGGGCGAAGGTATGAAGCACTATGTCGAGAAAGTGCAGCAGCCGGAATTCGCTGCCAGCCAGCGAGGCTACACCTTTGCCTCACACCAGCAGGAAGTGGGAACGGGCTACTTCGACAGAGTCACGACGATCATTCAGGGCGGTGCCTCGTCCGTTACGGCACTGACAGGATCGACCGAAGAAGCACAGTTCTGATAACAGAAACGCCCGGTGGCGCTGCGCTTACCGGGTTCACCCGCGGATGGGATGAGGGGAATCTATGTCGCGTGGCCTGGAGTTATTGATTGCACAAACCATCCTGCAAGGTTTCGACGCCCAGTATGGTCGTTTTCTTGAAGTGACTGCCGGTGCGCAGCATCGTTTTGAGCAGGCAGACTGGCACGCCGTGCAGCAGGCCATGAAGCAGCGTATTCACCTTTACGATCATCACGTGGGCCTGGTGGTGGAACAACTGCGCTGCATTACCGGCAGCGCCAGCACCGATGCCGCTTTTCTGCTGCGCGTTAAGGCGCATTACACGCATTTGCTGCCGGATTATCCACGCTATGAGATTGCGGAAAGCTTTTTCAACTCCGTCTACTGTCGGCTATTTGACCACCGCGCCCTGTCACCGGAGCGACTGTTTATCTTTAGCTCTCAGCCGGGGCAGCATTTTCGCAGCCTGCCACGCCCGCTGGCGAAAGCATTTTTCCCCGATCAGGGCTGGGATGCACTACTGACCAAAGTCTTATCCGACCTGCCGCTGCGCCTGCCGTGGCAAGACCGCTCGCGTGATGTGGAGTACATCATTGCCCATTTGACTGAGACGATGGGCACAGAAAATCTGCAAAACAGCCATCTGCAGGTCGCGAACGAATTGTTCTATCGCAATAAAGCGGCCTGGCTGGTCGGGAAGCTGATTACGCCTGATGCCACCGTGCCGTTTTTACTGCCGATTCACCGCAGCGATGAAGGGGAACTGGTTGTCGATACCTGCCTGACAACCAGCCCGGAAGCCAGCATTGTATTCGGCTTCGCCCGTTCCTATTTCATGGTTTACGCCCCGCTGCCGGGCGCACTGGTTGAGTGGCTGCGCGAGATCCTGCCGGGCAAAACCACCGCCGAGTTGTATATGGCGATAGGGTGTCAAAAACACGCTAAAACCGAGAGCTATCGGGAATATCTGCACTACATCGCGCATGCCGATGAGCAATTTATCGAAGCGCCAGGCATTCGCGGCATGGTGATGCTGGTGTTTACGCTGCCGGGTTTTGACCGGGTCTTTAAGGTGATTAAGGATAAGTTTGCCCCGCAAAAAGAGATGTCTGCCGCCCACGTGCGCGCCTGCTATCAGCTGGTGAAGGAGCACGATCGCGTTGGACGGATGGCGGATACCCAGGAGTTTGAGAATTTTGTGCTGGATAAGCGTCAGATTGCCCCGGCGCTGATGGCGCTGCTGCTCCAGGACGCGCCACAAAAAATCACCGATCTGGGCGATAAAATTGCCATCAGTCATCTCTATATCGAACGCAGGATGGTGCCGCTCAATATCTGGCTGGAGCAGTCTGAGGGGCAGGTTTTACACGATGCTGTTGAAGAGTATGGGAATGCGATCCGCCAGCTGGCAGCGGCCAATATCTTTCCGGGCGACATGCTGTTCAAAAACTTTGGCGTGACCCGCCACGGACGGGTGGTGTTCTACGATTACGATGAAATTTGCTATATGACGGAAGTTAATTTTCGTGATATTCCGCCGGCGCGCTACCCGGAGGATGAACTGGCCAGCGAGCCGTGGTACAGCATCTCGCCGGGGGATGTGTTCCCGGAGGAGTTTCGCCACTGGCTATGCGCCGACCCGCGCATCAGGCCGCTGTTTGAAGAGATGCATGCCGATCTGTTCCGCGCCGACTACTGGCGCAGTCTGCAAACGCGCATCCAGAACGGGCATGTGGAGGATGTATACGCCTACCGCCGTAAGCAGCGGTTTAGCGTGCGGTATGCGGTTTAACGCATCCCGCCGTACGCCAGAGTCACTTCCTTCGCCGCCTTGATCACCAGCGCACCCAGCTCCGTCACCCGATCGTCGGTAATGCGCGAGATCGGGCCAGAAATGGAGATCGCCGCAAACGGCTCACGGTGCTCGTCATAAATACAGGCCGCCAGGCAGCGCAGGCCGAGAGCGTGCTCTTCGTCATCAAAGGAGTAGCCGCGTTTACGCGTCAGGGCCAAATCCTCTTTCAGATGCACCGGCGAGACCAGCGTCGCATGGGTATACGCGTGCAGCCCTTTGCGGTGCAGCAGGCCCGTGACCTGCTCTTCGCTGAGCTGCGCTAAAAATGCCTTACCCGCACCGGAGGCGTGCATCGGCAGCTTACCGCCAATTGGTGCCGACATGCGCATCAGCTGAGTACACTGTACCTGGTCGATAATAATCGCCTGGTGATCGCTCTGGTCGAGCACCGCCAGATTCACCGTCTCGCCGGAGTCTTCCATCAGCGTGCGCAGAATAGGGTGCACGATGGCAAGCAGGTTGCGGCTTTGCAGGAAACTGCTGCCGACGATAAAGGCATGCGCGCCTACCGACCAGTGGCCCAGCTCACCCACCTGGCGCACAAAGCCCAACTGCTGCATGGTGGTCAATAAGCGATGGGTCGTGGAGTTCGGCAAACCGGCCTGCTGAGCCAGCTCCGTCAGCGCCACGCTGCTGTGCGATTCGGCAATCCATTCCAGCAATTTTAATCCGCGCGTCAGGGACTGGACTTGCCCGCCCGGTTGGGTTGTGGCGGCGGCGGGTTTTCTGCCGCGTTTAGCGGGAACGGTGGCAACCATAGCAAGCTCCTTTTTCTGTATCGTGGAAATCATTTTCGTTTTATTTGGCTGTTTTGCAACCGTTATCCTCACTGATCGGAGGAGTAATAGTGAACATGTCTCATGTTACCGCGGTGTGACTTCTCCCTTATCAAAGATTATGCCAGTATGGTCTGCTGGCCTTTTGGCCTGGTTGAGCGTCGTCGGGAGCAAGTGTGAGTAGCAAAGTAGATCAACTGCGTGCGCAGTTAAATGAACGCATTCTGGTGCTGGATGGCGGTATGGGCACCATGATCCAGAGCTATCGTCTGAGTGAAGACGACTTTCGCGGCGACCGCTTCGCCGACTGGCCCTGCGATCTGAAAGGCAACAACGACCTGCTGGTGCTCAGTAAGCCAGAGGTCATCGCTGCCATTCATTACGCCTACTTCGAGGCGGGCGCGGATATCGTTGAGACCAACACCTTTAACTCGACAACCATCGCCATGGCGGATTACCAGATGGAGTCCCTGTCGGCGGAGATCAACTACGAGGCGGCAAAACTGGCGCGCGCCTGCGCCGATGAGTGGACGGCCCGTACCCCGGAAAAACCGCGCTATGTCGCCGGTGTGCTTGGTCCCACCAACCGTACCGCCTCTATCTCACCGGACGTTAACGATCCGGCATTCCGTAACGTCACCTTTGACCAGCTGGTCGCCGCATACCGCGAATCGACCAAAGCGCTGGTGGAAGGCGGTTCCGATCTGATCATGATTGAAACGGTCTTCGACACCCTCAACGCCAAAGCCGCAATCTATGCGGTGAAAGAGGAGTTCGAGGCGCTGGGCGTCAACCTGCCGATCATGATTTCCGGCACCATTACCGATGCTTCGGGGCGTACCCTTTCCGGGCAGACCACCGAAGCGTTCTATAACTCCCTGCGCCATGCTGACGCGCTCACCTTCGGGCTGAACTGTGCCCTGGGGCCAGATGAACTGCGCCAGTATGTGCAGGAACTGTCGCGCATTGCGGACTGTTACGTCACCGCGCACCCGAACGCCGGCCTGCCGAACGCCTTTGGTGAATACGATCTCGACCCCAATACGATGGCGGCACAAATTCGCGAGTGGGCTGAATCCGGTTTCCTGAACATTGTCGGCGGCTGCTGCGGCACCACGCCGGAACACATCGCCGCTATGAGCAACGCGGTAGCGGGTCTGCCGCCGCGTAAGCTGCCTGAGCTGCCGGTCGCCTGCCGTCTGGCCGGTCTGGAGCCGCTGAACATTGGCGCTGAGAGCCTGTTTGTGAACGTCGGCGAACGTACCAACGTCACCGGTTCCGCTAAGTTCAAGCGCCTGATCAAAGAAGAAAAATACAACGAAGCGCTGGACGTGGCCCGCCAGCAGGTAGAAAGCGGCGCGCAGATTATCGATATCAACATGGATGAGGGGATGCTTGACGCCGAAGCGGCGATGGTACGTTTCCTCAACCTGATCGCCGGTGAGCCGGACATTGCCCGCGTGCCAATCATGATCGACTCCTCGAAATGGGAGGTCATCGAAAAAGGGCTGAAGTGCATTCAGGGTAAAGGCATCGTCAACTCCATCTCGATGAAAGAGGGAATTGAGCCCTTTATTCATCATGCGAAGCTGGTGCGCCGCTACGGTGCCGCGGTGGTGGTGATGGCGTTTGATGAAGTGGGTCAGGCCGATACCCGCGAGCGCAAAATTGAGATTTGCCGTCGTGCGTACAAAATTTTGACCGAAGAGGTTGGCTTCCCGCCGGAAGACATTATTTTCGACCCGAACATCTTCGCGGTGGCGACGGGGATTGAAGAGCACAACAACTATGCCCAGGACTTTATCGGCGCCTGTGAAGACATCAAACGTGAGTTGCCCCACGCACTGATCTCCGGCGGCGTGTCCAACGTCTCGTTCTCGTTCCGCGGCAACGACCCGGTGCGTGAAGCGATTCACGCAGTGTTCCTCTACTACGCCATCCGTAACGGGATGGATATGGGGATCGTCAACGCCGGACAGCTGGCGATTTATGACGATCTGTCTGCGGAGCTGCGCGACGGCGTTGAGGATGTGATCCTTAACCGTCGCGACGATGCCACCGAGCGCATGCTGGAGCTGGCAGAAAAGTATCGCGGCAGCAAAGCCGATGAAAGCGCCAATATCCAACAGGCCGAATGGCGTTCGTGGGATGTGAAAAAGCGTCTCGAGTATTCGCTGGTGAAAGGTATCACCGAGTTTATCGAGCTGGACACCGAAGAAGCGCGTCAGCAGGCGACTCGCCCCATTGAGGTGATCGAGGGCCCGCTGATGGACGGCATGAACGTGGTCGGGGATCTGTTCGGTGAGGGCAAAATGTTCCTGCCGCAGGTGGTCAAATCTGCCCGCGTGATGAAACAGGCGGTGGCTTATCTCGAACCCTATATCGATGCCAGTAAAGAAAAAGGCTCCAGTAACGGCAAAATGGTGATCGCCACCGTGAAGGGCGACGTACACGATATCGGCAAGAACATCGTCGGCGTGGTGCTGCAGTGTAATAACTACGAAATTATCGATCTTGGCGTGATGGTCCCGGCGGATAAAATCCTCAAAACCGCGCGCGAAGTTAATGCTGACCTGATTGGCCTCTCCGGGCTGATCACCCCATCGCTGGATGAGATGGTCAACGTGGCGAAAGAGATGGAGCGCCAGGGCTTTACCCTGCCGCTGCTGATTGGCGGCGCGACCACCTCGAAAGCGCACACGGCGGTGAAGATCGAACAGAACTACAGCGGGCCGACGGTGTACGTACAGAACGCCTCGCGCACGGTTGGCGTGGTCTCGGCGCTGCTGTCGGATACCCAGCGCGACGATTTTGTCGCCCGCACCCGCAAAGAGTATGAAACGGTGCGTATTCAGCATGCGCGCAAAAAACCACGCACCCCGCCGGTCACGCTGGCTGCGGCGCGCGATAACGATCTGGCCTTTGACTGGTCGAGCTATACGCCGCCGGTTGCCCACCGTCTGGGCGTGCAGGAGGTTACCGCCAGCATCGAAACACTGCGTAACTACATCGACTGGACGCCGTTCTTTATGACCTGGTCGCTGGCCGGGAAATATCCACGCATCCTTGAAGATGAAGTGGTGGGTGAAGAAGCCCAGCGCCTGTTCAAAGACGCCAACGACCTGCTCGACCAGCTCAGTGCTGAGAAAACCCTCAATCCGCGCGGTGTGGTCGGGCTGTTCCCGGCGAACCGCATCGGGGATGATATCGAAATCTATCGCGATGAGACCCGCACTCACGTCCTGGCCGTCAGCCATCATCTGCGTCAGCAAACCGAGAAAGTCGGCTTCGCCAACTACTGCCTTGCCGATTTTGTCGCGCCGAAGCTGAGCGGCAAAGCGGACTACCTCGGCGCGTTTGCCGTCACCGGCGGGCTGGAAGAGGACGCGCTGGCGGACGCCTTTGAAGCCCAGTATGATGATTACAACAAAATCATGGTTAAAGCGATTGCCGACCGTCTGGCTGAAGCATTTGCTGAATACCTGCACGAGCGGGTGCGCAAAGTGCACTGGGGCTACGCGGCGAATGAAAACCTCAGCAACGAGGAGCTGATCCGCGAGAATTACCAGGGGATCCGTCCGGCTCCGGGCTATCCGGCCTGTCCGGAACATACCGAAAAAGGCACCATCTGGCAGCTTCTGGATGTCGAAACCCATACCGGGATGAAACTTACCGAGTCCTTCGCCATGTGGCCGGGGGCGTCCGTTTCCGGCTGGTATTTCAGCCATCCTGACAGCAAATACTACGCTGTGGCGCAGATCCAGCGTGACCAGGTGGAAGATTATGCCCTGCGTAAAGGCATGAGTGTGGCGGAGGTTGAGCGCTGGCTGGCGCCGAATCTCGGCTACGACGCCGACTAAGGTCACTTTTCCTTACAACAAACAGGGCACCTCGAGGGTGCCCTGTCTCTTTCTTACGTTTCACCCCTTATACTGGAAGAAGGTTCCGCGCAGACCGGAAAAGGTGCAGACGCCATCCGGTAACACCGCGCGCAACGAGCCGCAGGAGACCCAATAACAATAAGGAGGATCACCCTTCATGCTGACTCTGCTTCATCTGCTTTCTGCCGTGGCGTTGCTGGTCTGGGGCACGCATATTGTCCGCACCGGCGTGATGCGCGTCTTTGGCGCCCGCTTACGTACCGTCCTCAGCCGCAGCGTTGAGAAAAAACCGCTCGCGTTCTGTTCCGGCATCGGCGTCACGGCGCTGGTGCAAAGCAGCAACGCCACCACCATGCTGGTCACCTCGTTTGTGGCCCAGGATCTGGTGGCTCTGGCCCCGGCGCTGGTGATTGTCCTCGGGGCGGATGTGGGGACCGCGCTGATGGCGCGGGTCTTAACCTTCGACCTCTCGTGGCTGTCGCCGCTGCTGATCTTCGTCGGGGTGATCTTCTTCCTGAGCCGCAAACAGACCCGCGCCGGGCAGCTTGGCCGCGTGAGTATCGGCCTTGGGCTGATTCTGCTGGCGCTGGAGCTGATTGTTCAGGCCGTCACCCCCATCACTCAGGCAAGCGGCGTGCAGGTCATTTTTGCTTCGCTGACCGGTGATATCCTGCTGGATGCGCTGATTGGTGCGGTGTTTGCGGTGATCAGCTACTCCAGCCTGGCGGCGGTGCTGTTAACCGCCACCCTGACCACTGCAGGTATCATCTCGTTCCCGGTCGCTCTGTGTCTGGTGATTGGTGCCAACCTCGGGTCCGGCCTGCTGGCCGTACTCAACAACAGCGCCGCCAACGCCGCTGCCCGCCGCGTGGCGCTTGGCAGCCTGCTGTTTAAGCTGGTGGGTAGCCTTGTCATTCTGCCGTTTGTGAATCCGCTGGCGAATGTGATGGACAACCTGCCGCTGCCGACATCGGAGCTGGTGATCTATTTCCACGTCTTCTACAACCTGGTGCGCTGCGTGGCGATGGTGCCCTTTGCCGAACCGATGGCGAGATTCTGTAAACGGGTGATCCGTGATGAACCGGAGCTGGATGCGCGCCTGAAACCCAAGCATCTGGACACCTCGGCCCTGGATACCCCGGCGCTGGCGCTGGCGAATGCCGCCCGCGAAACGCTGCGGATGGGCGATGCGATGGAGCAAATGCTGGAGGGGCTGAAAAGGGTGATGCACGGCGAACCGCGCGAGGAGAAAGAGCTGCGTAAGACCGCCGACGACATTAACGTGCTCTATACCGCCATCAAACTCTATCTGGCGCGAATGCCGAAAGACGAGCTGGCGGAAGAGGAGTCCCGCCGCTGGGCGGAGATCATCGAGATGTCGCTCAACCTCGAGCAGGCGTCCGACATCGTCGAGCGAATGGGCAGCGAAATCGGCGATAAATCTCTGGCCGCGCGTCGGGCATTTTCCCTTGAAGGCGTCAAAGAGTTGGATGCGCTGCACGATCAGCTGCTCACCAACCTGAAGCTGGCAATGTCGGTGTTCTTCTCCAGCGACCTGCCCAGCGCCCGCCGCCTGCGCCGCAACAAGCATCGCTTCCGCATCCTCATCCGCCGCTATTCCCACGCCCACGTTGATCGTCTGCATCAGCAGAACGTGCAAAGCATTGAGACCAGCTCCCTGCACCTGGGGCTGCTCGGCGATATGAAGCGTCTGAACTCCCTGTTCTGCTCGGTGGCTTACAGCGTGATGGAGCAACCGGATGCCGACGACGAGCGGGATGAGTATTAAGCTGGAAAGCGCCTCGCAGGAATGAACTGCGGGGCGTGATCAAACCCATCACTTGATTTAACGTTGTGACAAAAGGTAAGTGTATAAAATTTTATACGGGGATGTGTTATGCTGTCAGAAAGACCAGCACTACGACCCATCGCGTGGGTAGGAAGCTGCAGACCGGAAGCCACTATCAGAGATTGGCAGCGGGGTCGAAGAAGTCAGACTGCGCAGCCATTCAGGGGCGTACCGGGTTATTTATCTTGCCCGTTTTGAACAGGCCGTTTACGTCCTGCACTGTTTTGTGAAAAAAACGCAACGCACATCGGGTCATGACAAACGTATTGCGAAAGCGCGTTTTCAGAGCGTGCAGGAAGAACAAAGGAGATGAAAATGAGCCACGCCGTTGACGGTAAAATCCGCCATATCACTGTTGCTGATGCAAATGTCTTTGCCGAACTTGGATTTGAAGAGAGTGAAGCAAAACGCCTGCAAGAGGATGCACAGAAAGAGGTTGAGCAACTCATATTGATCAAGCGGCAACTTATGCAGGAAATTTCCTCGTGGATTACCGAGCATAACCTCCGCCAGGCAGAGGTTGCTGACAAACTCAATGTCTCGCGCCCACGCATATCAGATGTCGTGAATCTCAAAACCAGCAAATTCACTCTCGATACTCTGGTCATGATGTTAAGCAAACTTGGGAAACCCGTCTCAGTGACCGTGGGCTGATCTTTTTACCAGCCCAAACCTAAGGTATATTTCGCCTCTACAGGAGAAATTATGCTGCCAACTCAATCCACCCGATTAAACAAATACATTAGCGAGAGCGGGATCTGCTCGCGCCGTGAGGCTGACCGTTACATCGAGCAGGGCAACGTGTTTATCAATGGTAAACGCGCCACCATCGGCGATCAGGTTGTCGCGGGCGACGTGGTCAAAGTGAATGGTCAACTGATTGAGCCCCGGGACGACGAAGACCTGGTGTTTATTGCGTTGAATAAACCGGTTGGCATTGTCAGTACCACGGAAGATGGTGAGCGCGACAACATTGTCGATTTCGTTAACCACAGCAGCCGTATCTTCCCGATTGGCCGGCTGGATAAAGACTCCCAGGGGCTGATTTTCCTTACCAACCACGGCGATCTGGTCAATAAGATCCTGCGTGCCGGTAACGACCACGAGAAAGAGTATATCGTCACGGTGAACAAGCCGGTGACGGACGATTTTATTCGTGGAATGGGCGCGGGCGTGCCGATCCTCGGGACGGTGACGAAAAAGTGCAAGGTGAAGAAAGAAGCGCCGTTTGCCTTCCGCATTACTCTGGTGCAGGGCTTAAACCGTCAGATCCGCCGCATGTGCGAACACTTTGGGTATGACGTGACGAAGCTGGAGCGGACGCGGATCATGAACGTCAGCCTGTCGGGGATCCCGCTGGGCGAGTGGCGTGACCTGAGCGGTGATGAGCTGATTGAGCTGTTCAAGCTTATCGAGGACTCCTCCTCGGAAGCGAAGCCGAAAACCAAAGCGAAACCGAAAGCACAGGCGCAGGCAATCAAACGGCCGGTGGTTAAAGCCCCGCCTTCAGAAGACAAAGGCCGACCAAAGCCTGCGGGTAAACGCTTTGTTCAGCCAGGGCGCAAAAAGAAAGGGCGCTAATTAGCGCCTTCCACGAGGTGAGGTATTGGCAGACCAGGAAAATGTTGCCTCTTTATCCACTTTGTAAGCCTGCGCTTTTTTGAGTTTGCGGGCTTTCTTCGCTTCATCTTCACGCTGCGCCATCAGTTTATCGATGTACTCTTTTTTGACGTGATTGGTTTCGGCATTGGTCAGCAGTCGGCCATGGGCGATGCGTGCGCGGTCGAGCAGGGTCTTGAGTTCGCGCTGCTCCGCTTCGGTCATCTCTTTCTGAGTCAATCGTGGTATAGCCATTGAAAAAGCCTCCTGATAGGGAGGCTCCAGTGTAAAGCAAGTACCACAAATTAACTCTGTTTCACCGTATCTTTTTTCTGTTGCCCGTCCAGCGGTTTGCCCGACCAGTAACCGGCCAGCAGCGAGCCGGACAAGTTATGCCAGACCGAGAACAACGCACCCGGCAGGGCGGCCAGCGGTGAGAAGTACATTTTGCCCAGCGCCGCGGCAAGACCCGAGTTTTGCATTCCCACTTCAATGGCCAGCGTGCGGCAGGTAGATTCGTCAAAGCCGAACAGCTTCCCACCCCAGTATCCGCCCAGCAGGCCGATGGTGTTATGCAGCACCACGGCGATAATCACCACAAAGCCGACCGAGGCGATATGGGCCGCAGAACCGGCCACCACGGCGCTGATGATGGCCAGAATGCAGACCATCGAAAATGCTGGCAAATACGGCTCTACGGCTTTTACCAGTCGCGGGAACAGGTGATGGATAACCAGCCCCAGCGCAATTGGGATCACTACGATCTGCAGAATGCTCAGCAGCATGCCCATCACATCCACCTGGATATGCGCATCCACGTACAGGCGGGTCAGCAGCGGGGTGGCAATTACCCCCACCAGCGTCGAGACCGAGGAGATGGTCACCGACAGGGCCACATCGCCTTTCGCCAGATAGATCATCACGTTGGAGGCCGTACCACTTGCTACGCTGCCCACCAGCACCATCCCGGCGGAGAGATCCGGCGGCATCTTAAACGCCATCGCCAGTAACCATGCTGCCAGCGGCATCACCAGATAATGCAAAAATATCCCTGCCGCGACCGGAGCCGGGCGCGACAGCACGCGTTTAAAGTCGTCAATTTTCAGGTGCACGCCCATCCCGAACATGATCAGCATCAGCAGCGTGCTGACCCACGGGCCAATGGCGGTGAAGGTGGTTGGCGTGTAATACGCGAGTACAGAGAGCAGCAGTGCCCATAACGGGAACAGCCGGGTGAGGACGGATAACATATGGATTCCTTGCAATTGTGTTGTGAAATTTAGTTATAAAAAAGCCGGGTTCGAGCCCGGCTTATAGGTATTGTTTATCGTGCTAATTAATTTTATTCAAACAAATTATGATGAAGTTTCTGCACGACCTGCTCGGCTTCGTGGCCCGGCACCAGGAAGCACAGGTTGTAGCTGGATGCGCCGTAGCAAATCATGCGGATGTTAAACGGATCCAGCACGCCAAAGACCTCTTTGCCCACGCCGCTGGCGCGAGAAAGCTCGTTGCCGATGATGGCGACCAGGGCGAGATCTTCTTCCACCTCGACGCGGCACAGAGCAGAGAGTTCCATCAGCAGGGATTGTGTCAGCAGCGTATCACCGGTGGACGTTGAGCCCGTGGTATCCAGCGTCAGGGCAAGGTTCACTTCAGAAGTGGTGACCAGATCCACCGAGATATTGTGGCGCGCCAGGATGCTAAACACTTCTGCCAGGAAGCCGCGGGAGTGCAGCATGCTCAGGCTGTGCAGGGTTACCAGGGTCTGCTTACGACGCAGGGCGATAGCGCGGAACAGCGGCGGGTTTTCGGTGGTGTTGCACACCCGGGTGCCACCCGCTTTAGGATCCTTACTGGAACCAACGAAGACCGGAATATCACTGCGCACGGCAGGCAGCAGGGTGGCCGGATGCAGCACTTTCGCGCCAAATGTCGCCATCTCGGCCGCTTCTTCAAAAGCGATCACGTCAATACGTTTTGCCGTCGGCACCACGCGCGGGTCGGTGGTGTAGATGCCCGGCACGTCGGTCCAGATATCCACCCGGGAAGCGTGCAGGGCTTCGCCCAGTAGTGCCGCGGTGTAATCGCTACCGCCACGGCCCAGCGTGGTGGTGCGACCCTTGGCTTCACTACCGATAAAGCCCTGGGTGATGACAATGCCTTCTGCCAGACGCGGCGCCAGTTGCTGAGCGGACAGCTCGGCAAGGGCGGCGATATCCGGCTCGGCGCGACCAAAGCGATCGCTGGTGCGCAGCACTTTACGCACGTCAAACCACTGCGACTGAACGTTACGCTCGCGCAGCACTTCAACAAATAGCAGGGTCGACATCAGTTCACCGTGGCTGACCAGCTCATCAGTCAGGGCCGTGGAGGTTGCCAGTGAGGCCGCTTCCGCCAGGGTGATGATATTTTCCAGCAGGCGCTCAATCTCTTCGCTGATGACGCTCGGGTTGCGCAGACGATCGAGAATGTCGAACTGAATTTTGTGCAGCGCCTCGAGCTTAACCTGGCGCTCGCTGGCTTCCAGCCCCTCGGCAAGTGCCACCAACAGGTTGGTTACGCCAGCCGAAGCAGACAATACCACCAGGCGGGTATTTGGATCGGCCAGCACCACGTCGGCGCTGCGGTTCATGGCATCGAAATCTGCCACGCTGGTACCGCCAAATTTGGCGACAACAAAACTCGTCATAACAACCTCATGTCAGGGAAGGAAAAAAGCGACCATGGCACGAGGACAAACAAGTTTTACCGGTGCAGGCGCAAATACCGTGTGTATAAATAAAATGTGCAGAGGATCCTGTCAACGCCGGGATTATGCGGATTTTTCATGCTGTCTACCAGATGAGTAACAGGACTTATAACAGCTATACTTTTGGGGCTTTTGCAGCGTGCTTGATGCAGGCCAGGGCAATGGCATAAAAACCATCACAATTTTTAGCGCCAGAGGCTACAATCGACCGAGGTCACAATTCTCAATTCAGAAGAGTATTGCTATGAAAAATATCAATCCAACGCAGACTTCAGCCTGGCAGGCATTACAACAACACTTCGACGAAATGAAAGACGTCACGATCGCGGAACTGTTCGCGAAAGACGCCGATCGTTTTAACACCTTCTCCGCGACCTTCGACGATCAGATGCTGGTGGATTTCTCCAAAAACCGCATCACCGCAGAGACGCTGGCATTACTGCAGGATCTGGCGAAAGAGACCGATCTGAGCGGTGCCATCAAATCGATGTTCTCCGGTGAGAAGATCAACCGCACCGAAGACCGCGCTGTGCTGCATGTCGCGCTGCGCAACCGTAGCAATACGCCGATTATCGTTGATGGCAAAGATGTGATGCCGGAAGTCAACGCGGTGCTGGAGAAGATGAAGACCTTCTCCGAAGCGATCATCTCCGGCAGCTGGAAAGGCTACACCGGCAAAGCGATCACCGACGTGGTCAACATCGGTATCGGCGGCTCCGATCTCGGCCCATTCATGGTGACCGAAGCGCTGCGTCCGTATAAAACACATCTCAATATGCACTTTGTCTCTAACGTCGATGGCACCCACATCGCCGAAGTGCTGAAAAATGTCGATCCAGAAACGACCCTGTTCCTGGTGGCGTCCAAAACCTTCACCACCCAGGAAACCATGACTAACGCCCACAGCGCGCGTGACTGGTTCCTGAGCACGGCGGGTGATGAGCAGCACGTGGCAAAACACTTTGCGGCGCTCTCTACCAACGCCAAAGCGGTAGGCGAGTTCGGTATCGACACCGCCAATATGTTTGAATTCTGGGACTGGGTAGGCGGTCGCTACTCCCTGTGGTCCGCTATCGGTCTGTCGATCATCCTCTCCGTGGGCTACGACAACTTTGTTGAGCTGCTCTCCGGCGCGCACGCGATGGACAACCACTTCGCCGCCACCCCGGCTGAGAAAAACCTGCCGGTACTGCTGGCGCTGATCGGCATCTGGTACAACAATTTCTTTGGCGCAGAAACCGAAGCGATTCTGCCGTACGACCAGTACATGCACCGTTTCGCGGCCTACTTCCAGCAGGGCAACATGGAATCCAACGGTAAGTACGTTGACCGTAACGGCAATGCCGTGGATTACCAGACTGGCCCAATTATCTGGGGCGAACCTGGTACCAACGGCCAGCATGCGTTCTACCAGCTGATCCACCAGGGCACCAAGATGGTACCGTGCGATTTCATCGCTCCGGCTATCAGCCACAACCCGCTGTCTGACCACCATCCTAAGCTGCTGTCGAACTTCTTCGCTCAGACTGAAGCGCTGGCGTTCGGTAAAGCGCGTGATGTGGTTGAGCAGGAGTATCGCGATCAGGGTAAAGATCCGGCCACGCTGGATCACGTTGTGCCGTTCAAAGTGTTTGAAGGCAACCGCCCGACCAACTCCATCCTGCTGCGCGAAATCACCCCGTACAGCCTGGGTGCGCTGATTGCCCTGTATGAGCACAAAATCTTTACCCAGGGCGCAATCCTGAACATCTTCACCTTCGACCAGTGGGGCGTTGAGCTGGGCAAACAGCTGGCTAACCGAATTCTGCCAGAGCTGGGCGATAGCCAGGATATCAACAGCCACGACAGCTCGACCAACGGCCTGATTAACCGTTATAAAGCCTGGCGTGCATAATTCCGTGATACTGAAAAATGCCGGCGATATGCCGGCATTTTTTTATCGGATAATTCCTGTTGTCCGTTATCCCGCGCATAATTCTATTATGAGGTTTATCTTAAAATACAAAATGACCTAATAATTTCCGGGGTTTATTTTAGGATAATACGCATACTCATAAATATTCAATAAATTGATTTATAAGGATTTTTATAAATAAATAGCGTGCGCTATTTATCTGATATCCAATTATCTGAAAACCCTTCGCTTATTTTCCGTCACGGCAAACCCACTGCCTGAGTTGTGTATACTCATTTCCGCCTGAATATTCTTTCGGGCAATTCTCCATTCATTCAATGAAGGGAAATTGAGATGAAAAAAGTACTGTATGGCATTTTTGCACTAACTGCGCTTGCGGCGACGTCTGTGTATGCGGCTCCGGTTCAGGTCGGGGAAGCAGCAGGCTCGGCAGCGACGTCTGCGTCTGCGGGGATCTCGACCGCAACCAGCGCCAGCACCGTAAGTTCGGCCGTGGGGGTCGCTCTGGCGGCAACCGGTGGCGGTGATGGTTCCAATACGGGGACCACAACCACCACGACAACCAGCACCCAGTAATCGGGTGTACTAACTCTAACCACACTTCGGTGTGGTTATTCCGCCCCTTCGGAGAAGCGTCGTGAAGCGACCCGCCATCATCCTTTTTTGCCTGCTTTTACAGGCGTGCTCGGCCACTACCCAGGGCCTGGGCAATACCCTCTGGAACAGTCTGTTCGGCACGCCGGGCGTGCATCTGACCGACGATGACATTCAGAGCATGCCTTATGCCAGCCAGTACATGCAGCTGAACGGCGGGCCGCAGCTGTTTGTGGTGCTGGCGTTTGCTGAAAACGGACAGCAGAAATGGGTGACGCAGGATCAGGCGACGCTGGTGACCCAGCATGGCCGCCTCGTGAAGACGCTGCTCGGCGGCGACAACCTGCTGGAGGTCAATAACCTGGCCGCAGACCCGCTCATCAAACCCAATCAGATCGTCGAGGGTGCCAGCTGGACGCGCACCCTGGGCTGGACGGAGCACAAGCAGGTACGCTACGCCACCGCGCGCTCGGTATTCCACTGGGACGGCACGGACAGCGTCAAAGTCGGCAGCGATGAAACCCGCGTACGGGTGCTGGAAGAAACCGTCAGCACTGACCAGGCGACATGGCGCAACCGCTTCTGGGTGGATGACGACGGGCAGATCCGCCAGTCGTTACAGTACCTGGGCGCAGACTTCTTCCCGGTAAAAACCACCCTGATTAAGGCGGCGAAATCATGAAAATAAGAGCCAGCGCCGCAGCACTGTGCATGCTGATGGCGCCCCTGGCGTGGTCGGCGGGCACAGTACAGGTCTACCTGCCGGGGCAAAACGAAGCAAAAACCTTATCTCAAACGGCCCATCTTATCGATCTGGTCGGGCAGCCCCGGCTGGCCAACAGCTGGTGGCCGGGGGCGGTAATCAGCGAGCGACAGGCAACGGTTCTGGCAGAGCAACAGCACCAGGCGCTGCTGGCGCGCTTAACGGGCATCGCCGGGCAAGAGTCAGGTGACGAGGCTGCTGCGATAAATAGCTTACGTCAGCAGCTGAAGGCGCTGAAGGTGACAGGACGCCAGCAGGTGAACCTTGATCCCGATGCGGTGCGCGTGGCAGAGGGCGGCAACCCGCCGCTGGAAGGCGACTATACGCTGTGGGTTGTGGCCAAGCCCAGCACCGTGACGGTGATGGGGCTGGTCAGCAGTCCGGGCAAAAAGCCCTTTACCCCAGGGCGTGACGTGGCGAGCTACCTCGACGATCAGCATCTGCTCAGCGGCGCAGAGCCCAGCTACGCCTGGATTATTTACCCGGACGGGCGCACGCAGCAGGTGCCGGTGGGCTACTGGAACAAACGCCACGTGGAACCCATGCCCGGCAGCACCATTTTTGTCGGCGTGGCCGATCATCTCTGGACGAAGCGATACGACGGCCTGAACGCCGACATGATTCGCTCCCTGACGCAGCGGATACCGGATTAATGAAAAATACCTCTCTCTACAGCCTGCTGGCGCTGTGCGTCAGTGCCGGTTGTCATGCAGAAACCTATCCGGCACCCATCGGGCCATCCCAGTCGGATTTTGGCGGCGTGGGCCTGCTGCAAACCCCAACCGCGCGTATGGCACGCGAAGGCGAGCTGAGTCTTAACTACCGTGATAACGACCAGTACCGCTACTACTCTGCCTCTGTGCAGCTGTTCCCGTGGCTGGAGACCACCCTGCGCTACACCGATGTGCGCACCCGGGAGTACAGCAGCGTCGAGGCCTTCTCGGGCGATCAGACCTACAAAGACAAAGCCTTCGACGTGAAGCTGCGCCTGTGGGAAGAGAGCTACTGGATGCCACAGGTCTCGGTGGGTGCGCGGGACATCGGCGGTACCGGTCTGTTCGATGCGGAGTACATTGTCGCCAACAAAGCCTGGGGACCGTTCGACTTCTCGCTGGGGATGGGCTGGGGCTATCTCGGCACCAGCGGCAACATCAAAAATCCGCTCTGCACCTACAGCGATAAATACTGCTACCGCGACAACAGTTACAAGCAGGCGGGCTCGCTCGACAGCAGCCAGCTGTTCCACGGCCCGGCCTCGCTGTTCGGCGGGGTTGAGTATCAGACGCCGTGGCAGCCGCTGCGCCTGAAGCTGGAGTACGAAGGCAACAACTACCAGCAGGACTTTGCCGGTAAGCTCGATCAAAAAAGCAAGTTTAACGTCGGCGCCATTTATCGCGTCACCGACTGGGCCGACGTTAACCTGAGCTACGAGCGCGGCAACACCCTGATGTTCGGCTTCACGCTGCGCACCAACTTTAACGATCTGCGACCGTCATACAACGACAACGCAAGGCCGAAGTATCAGCCGCAGCCGCAGGATGCGATCCTCCAGCATTCGGTGGTGGCCAATCAGCTGACGCTGCTGAAATACAACGCCGGGCTGGCGGATCCGAAAATGCAGGTCAAAGACGATACGCTGTACGTCACCGGCGAGCAGGTGAAATACCGTGACTCCCGGGAAGGGATCGAGCGTGCAAACCGGATCGTGATGAACGATCTTCCGGAAGGGATCCGCACGATCCGGGTGACGGAAAACCGGCTGAACATGCCGCAGGTGACCACCGAAACGGATGTGTCGAGTCTGAAACGTCATCTGGAAGGCGAACCGCTGGGCCACGAAACCGAGCTGGTGCAGCAGCGCCGCGAGCCGGTGGTGCCAGACACCACCGAGCAGGGCTGGTATATGGACAAATCCCGCTTCGATTTCCGTCTCGATCCGGTGCTGAACCAGTCCGTTGGCGGGCCGGAAAACTTCTACATGTATCAGCTGGGGGTGATGGCGACGGCGGATCTGTGGCTGACGGATCACCTCCTGACCACCGGCAGCGTGTTTGGCAATATCGCCAACAACTACGACAAATTCAACTACACCAATCCGCCGAGCGACTCAAAACTGCCGCGCGTGCGTACCCACGTGCGTGAATATGTGCAGAACGATGTCTACGTGAACAACCTGCAGGCCAACTACTTCCAGTATCTGGGCAACAATTTCTATGGCCAGGTGTACGGCGGTTATCTCGAGACTATGTACGGCGGGGCAGGGGCAGAAGTGCTGTACCGTCCGGTCGACAGCAACTGGGCGTTCGGCGTCGATGCCAACTATGTGAAGCAGCGCGACTGGCGCAGCGCGCAGGACATGATGAAGTTCACCGATTACAGCGTGAAGACCGGCCATCTGACGGCCTACTGGACGCCGTCGTTCGCCCAGGATGTGCTGGTGAAAGCCAGCGTTGGGCAGTATCTGGCGGGGGATAAGGGCGGCACCCTGGATATCTCGAAACACTTCGACAGCGGCGTGGTGGTGGGCGGTTACGCTACGATCACCGATGTTTCGCCGGACGAATACGGGGAAGGCGACTTCACCAAAGGGGTTTACGTGTCGATTCCGCTGGATCTGTTCTCGTCAGGCCCGACCCGCAGCCGGGCCGCGGTTGGCTGGACACCGCTCACCCGCGACGGGGGCCAGCCGCTGGGGCGTAAATTCCAGCTGTATGATATGACCAGCGATAGAAGCATTAACTTCCGCTAATGCCTGTGTGCCGGGCAACGCTGCGTTTGCCCGGCCTGCTTGCAAAGATCGCTGAACGAATAAAACATAAACAAAAAATATAGATCTCCGTCACATTTTTGCGTTATACAGGAACCTCGCCCTGGAGAATGAGGTGCTGTATGACATCCCTGACTCGCCCACGCGTTGAGTTTATCTCAACTATTCTGCAGACCGTGCTCAATCTGGGTCTGCTGAGCCTTGGCCTGATCCTGGTGGTCTTCCTCGGTAAAGAGACGGTGCATCTGGCTGATGTGCTTTTTGCCCCTGAGCAAACCAGCAAATACGAGCTGGTTGAAGGGCTGGTGGTTTACTTTCTCTATTTTGAATTTATCGCCCTGATTGTGAAGTACTTTCAGTCTGGCTTTCACTTCCCGCTGCGTTACTTTGTTTATATCGGGATCACCGCGATTGTGCGGCTGATTATCGTCGATCATAAATCCCCCCTCGACGTGCTGATCTACTCGGCGGCGATCCTGCTGCTGGTGGTCACCCTCTGGCTGTGCAACTCGAAGCGCCTGAAACGGGAATAAAAAAAGGCGGCCCGAGGGCCGCCAAACAACAGTCACAAGTTGGATTCTTACATTAAGGCAAAGTTGAGGGTTGCAGTGGCATAACAATGAAACTTAACCTTTCACACCCCCCGCGGTCAGGCCGTTCACCAGCCAGCGCTGGGCCAGCAGGAACACGACGGTGATCGGGATGGCGGAGAGAACAGCGGCGGCGGCAAAGTCACCCCACAGGTAGTTTTGCGGGTTGAGGTATTGCTGCATACCCACTGCCAGCGTGTAGCTATTCACATCACGCAGCAGCAGAGAGGCGACCGGCACTTCTGTAATGGCCGCGATAAAGGACAGGATAAACACCACCGCCAGAATCGGCACCGACAGCGGCAGCAGGACCAGACGGAACGCCTGCCACGGCGTAGCCCCATCCAGCGACGCCGCTTCTTCCAGCGAGTTGTCGATGGTTTCGAAATAGCCTTTGATGGTCCAGACGTGCAGGGCGATACCGCCGAGATAGGCGAAGATCACCCCGCCGTGGGTGTTCAGACCGATGAACGGCACGTACTGGCCAAGGCGGTCAAACAACGCATACAGCGCCACCAGCGACAGCACCGCGGGGAACATCTGGAAAATCAGCATCCCTTTCAGCAGCGTCGCTTTCCCCGGGAAGCGCATACGGGCAAACGCGTAGGCGCAGGTGGTGGAGAGGGTGACAATACCAATCGCCGTAATCGTGGCCACTTTCACCGAGTTCCACAGCCATAACAGCACCGGGAACGGCGGCGGAGTGACGCGACCGTCCGCATGTTCAACGCTGAAACCTAACGCCAGGCGCCAGTGCTCCCAGGAGATTTCATCCGGGATCAGACTGCCGGTGGCGAAGTTCCCGGAACGCAGGGAGATGGCGATCACCATCAGCAGTGGGAACATGATTGCCGCGATAAAAATCAGCAGGCCCAGATGCGTGGCGAAGAGGCGCAGCTTTTGAGATTTGGGTTGTACCATAGACATGTTCTGTGCCCTCCTTAGTCAAATTTCATGCGTGTGGCTTTCAGGTTGACGATAGCCAGCGCGCCTACCAGCAGGAAGATCAGCGTGGCAATCGCCGCCGCCAGACCGAAGTCCTGGCCGCCGCCGCCTTCAAAGGCGATACGGTAGGTGTAGCTCACCAGCAGGTCGGTATAGCCTGCCGGGGTGGTGGTGCCGAGTCGGTCCGGTCCGCCGTTGGTCAACAGCTGGATCAGCACGAAGTTGTTAAAGTTAAAGGCGAAGCTGGCGATCATCAGCGGCGTCAGCGGCTTGATCAGCAGCGGGAGCGTAATCTTAAAGAAGTTCTGGAACGGGGTCGCGCCGTCCATAGCCGAGGCTTCGTACAGATCGTCCGGAATCGCTTTCAGCAGGCCCATACACAGGATCATCATGTACGGATAGCCGAGCCAGGTGTTGACGATCACAATCATGGTACGGGCGGTTGTCGGGTCGCTGAACCAGGCCGGTTTGATGCCAAACAGCCCGCTCAGCATCATGTTGATTTCACCAAAGCTCTGGTTGAACAGCCCTTTGAAAATCAGAATCGAGATGAACGACGGCACGGCATACGGCAGGATCAGCAGGACGCGGTAAATGGCTTTCCCCTTTAACGCTTCCCACTGCACCAGGCAGGCGAGGATCATGCCCACTGCCACGGTCAGGATCACGGTCAGTACCGAGAAGACCACGGTCCAGATAAAGATGGCGAAGAAGGGTTTCTTAATCCCTTCGTCGGTGAAGACGCGGGTAAAGTTGTCCCAGCCGATGGTCACGGTATAGCCCGGGCTGAGTTTATCGTCGCCCCAGTTGCCGTCGGCGTTGACCGACTGGTAGAAGCCGACATCGTTGTTCGGGCGGTACTTCACGCCGGACTGGTTGTTAGTGAGCGTGCCGTCATCAGCCAGTGCGTACAGCGGCTGGGTGCCGGAGAACTGGCGCAGGGAGCTCATAATGACTTTGCTTTTGTCCGGCAGCTCGGCGGTCAGTTGGGTCAGGGCCTGGCGGTTCTGGGTGATGATGCGCAGATTCGCGCGCTCGCCTTCCGGCAGGGCGTCTGCCTCTTTCAGCGCCAGCTTTTGCTCGCCGCCAAATTTAAAGGCCTCAGAGACGTAGGTTTTACCCGTCTCGTCATCGCTCAGAGCCAGTGTCCACTCATCACCCGCCGGATACAGGCCAAAGTTGAAGGTCTTACCCGCCTGATAGGAACGGTCCATCAGCACCTGCTGGGCGCGCTCCTGCGCGAGCTGGTTGGTGCTGCTGTAGTTGGTGAAGGCGATAGCGATAGTGCAGATCAGTGGGAACAGGACAAACAGCCCCATCCCGGCCACGCCCGGATAGACATAACGCCAGGCGTACGCTTTCCGGTTGGCGAAAATATACAGGCCAATTGAGCTTAAGATCAGCGTCATGGCGGCAAACAGGTACTCCCCCTGGGCGTACATCAAAACAACAAGGTAACCCACCAGCAGGCACAGCAGACCTATCACTGACCATTTCAGTGCGTCGCTTTGCCACCAGTGTTTCTTTTTAATGACATCCATGGGGTTCTTCCTCTACAACAATTAAACAACCCTCACCCCAACCCTCTCCCTGAGGGAGAGGGGGCGGTTTTCTCCTTCTCCCTTGAGGGAGAAGGCCGGGATGAGGGGGTTACAGCCAGTTTTACTTAGTGATACGGCCCTGCGCATCTTTCAGCGAGGCTTCAACTGTCTGACGACCGCTGGCGGCGTTGATCACCGCAGTACGGGTGGCATACCAGAAGGCGGCCATCTGCGGGATGTTCGGCATGATTTCGCCTTTCTCGGCGTTACCCATGGTCGCGGCGATGCGTGGATCCTTCGCTAACTGCTCCTGGAAGGATTTCAGCGCCACAGCGCCCAGCGGTTTGTCCTTGTTCACCACGTCCAGACCTTCGTTGGTCAGGAGGTAGTTTTCGAGGAACTCTTTCGCCAGCTCTTTGTTCGGGCTGGCGGCGTTGATACCCGCGCTCAGCACGCCAACGAACGGTTTAGATGGCTTGCCTTTGAAGGTTGGCAGCAGCGCGACGCCGTAGTTGATTTTGCTCTTGTCGATATTTGCCCATGCCCACGGACCGTTGATGGTCATCGCGGTTTCGCCTTTGTTGAACGCCGCTTCGGCGATGGAGTAGTCCGTGTCCGCGTTCATGTGTTTGTTCTTGATAAGATCGACCAGGAAGGTCAGACCGGCTTTCGCACCTGCGTTATCCACGCCAACGTCTTTCACGTCGTATTTGCCGTCAGCATACTTGAACGCATAACCGCCATCGGCAGCAATCAGCGGCCAGGTGAAGTACGGCTCTTGCAGGTTGAACATCAGCGCGCTCTTACCTTTCGCCTTCAGCTCTTTATCCAGAGCCGGGATCTCTTCCCAGGTTTTCGGCGCGTTCGGTACGAGGTCTTTGTTGTAAATCAGGGACAGCGCTTCAACCGCAATTGGATAGGCGATCAGCTTGCCGTTGTAACGGACTGCGTCCCAGGTGAACGGGAACAGTTTGTCCTGGAAGGCTTTGTCCGGGGCCACTTCAGCCAGCAGACCAGACTGTGCGTAGCCGCCAAAGCGGTCATGCGCCCAGAAGATAATGTCCGGGCCATCGCCCGTCGCTGCAACCTGCGGGAACTTCTCTTCCAGTTTGTCCGGGTGTTCAACGGTGACTTTGATGCCGGTGTCTTTCTCGAATTTTTTACCCACTTCGGCCAGGCCGTTGTAGCCTTTGTCGCCGTTAATCCAGATAACCAGCTTACCTTCTTCAATTTTGGCGAGCGCTGGGGCGGAAATCATCATTGCTGCCAGGGCGGACAAAGCGAAAACGCGTGCGCCAGTCTTGATATTCATATCTGCCATCCTTTTTGGTGATGTGCTGTGGATACACTGAGGTAGTTCAACGTCGCCCAGTCTCCTTATTTGACATCCTCTTTCCATCCTCCTGGCCCCTACGCCCCACCCCCACTTTATGTGATCTGCGTTGCATAAATTTAAGTTATGTGTTCTGGCGCACATAAAAGTACGGTGAATTTTGTCAGTGACATCACGAATTTAGCCTCAGCCCCGCCGCAGGGGCGGCTGAGGCCACTTTCTCATCCTCCCGCCTCCTCCCCCATAAAAAAGACGAGGGGTGGAGGATTCACGTAAGTAATGAATACCCCATAGTGAACTTATATTGAATGTTTCTGTCGGCGACAGGATGTAACAAAGGGAGTGGGGTCATGGCGAGCGTAAAGCTGCGTAATGTAACGAAAGCCTGGGGTGACGTGGTGGTATCGAAAGATATCGATCTCGACATCCAGGAAGGTGAATTCGTAGTTTTTGTTGGCCCGTCAGGCTGCGGTAAATCCACACTGCTGCGCATGATTGCCGGACTGGAAACCATCACCAGCGGCGATTTGTTTATTGGTGATACCCGGATGAACGACGTCCCGCCTGCGGAACGCGGTATCGGGATGGTGTTCCAGTCGTATGCCCTTTATCCCCACCTGTCGGTTGCCGAGAACATGTCTTTCGGCCTGAAACTGGCCGGTGCCAAAAAAGAGATCATTAACCAGCGCGTGAACCAGGTTGCCGAAGTGCTGCAGCTGGCGCACCTGCTGGAGCGTAAACCAAAAGCACTGTCCGGTGGACAGCGTCAGCGTGTGGCGATTGGTCGTACGCTGGTGGCCGAGCCGCGCGTCTTCCTGCTGGATGAACCGCTGTCGAACCTCGACGCCGCGCTGCGCGTTCAGATGCGCATTGAAATCTCCCGTCTGCACAAACGTCTTGGCCGCACCATGATTTACGTCACCCACGATCAGGTTGAAGCGATGACGCTGGCCGACAAGATTGTGGTGCTGGATGCCGGTCGCGTGGCGCAGGTGGGTAAACCGCTGGAGCTGTACCACTATCCGGCGGACCGCTTTGTGGCGGGCTTTATCGGCTCGCCAAAGATGAACTTCCTGCCCGTAAAAGTCACCGCTACCGCGATTGAGCAGGTTCAGGTTGAGCTGCCAAACCGCCAGCAGGTGTGGTTACCGGTAGAAAGCACGCATGTCCAGGTGGGGGCAAACATGTCCCTCGGGATCCGTCCTGAACATTTACTCCCGAGCCACATCGCCGATGTGACCCTCGAGGGTGATGTTCAGGTGGTTGAACAGCTTGGTCACGAAACACAGATTCATATCCAGATCCCCGCCATTCGTCAGAACCTGGTGTACCGCCAGAATGACGTGGTGTTGGTAAAAGAGGGTGCCACATTCGCTATCGGCTTGCCGCCAGAGCGCTGCCATCTGTTCCGAGAAGATGGCACTGCGTGTCGACGGTTGCACCAGGAGCCGGGTGTTTAAGCATTCCGAATAATAAGCACGAAACCCTACGGTGAAGTGTTCAAAGAAAAGCAATGATCTCAGGAGATAGAATAATGATTACTCTGCGCAAAGTTCCTCTGGCACTCGCCATTGCGGCGGGCATTATGTCTGCCCAGGCCGGTGCGGTCGACTTTAAAGGTTATGCTCGTTCCGGCATTGGCTGGACCGGGAGTGGTGGCGAGCAACAGTGTTTCCAGGCAACAGGTGCACAAAGTAAATATCGTCTCGGTAACGAATGTGAAACCTATGCCGAGCTGAAATTTGGCCAGGAAGTGTGGAAAGAGGGCGATAAGAGCTTCTACTTCGACACCAACGTAGCGTATTCCGTTTCTCAGCGTAACGACTGGGAAGCCACTGACCCGGCATTCCGCGAAGCCAACGTGCAGGGTAAAAACCTGATTGAATGGCTGCCAGGCTCCACCATCTGGGCCGGTAAGCGCTTCTATCAGCGTCATGACGTTCACATGATCGACTTCTACTACTGGGATATCTCGGGTCCTGGTGCCGGTATCGAAAACATCGACCTGGGCTTCGGTAAACTGTCTATGGCAGCGACCCGTTCTTCTGAGTCCGGCGGTTCTGCCGCGTTCGCCGATTTCGATATTGATGGTAACCGTATTTACGACAACGTCGTGCCGAACGACGTCTTCGACATCCGTTTAGCGGGTATGGAAATCAACCCAGGCGGCACCCTGGAGCTGGGCGTTGACTACGGTCACACCAACATTCCTGACGACTACTACCTGCAGCCGGGCGCCTCTAAAGATGGCTGGATGTTCACCGCTGAACACACCCAGAGCATGATGAAAGGCTTCAACAAGTTCGTGGTCCAGTACGCAACGGATTCCATGACCTCTAACGGTAAAGGTATCCCGCAGGGTGCTGGCCTGAACAACAACGGTTCTCTGATCCGCGTGATCGACCACGGCGCAATCACCCTGGCTGACCAGTGGGACCTGATGTACGTCGGTATGTACCAGAATATCGACCTGGACAACAACAACGGTACCGAGTGGTGGACCGTCGGCGTACGTCCTATGTACAAATGGACACCAATCATGTCCACCTTGCTGGAAGTGGGCTACGACAACGTTAAATCTCAGAACACTGACGACAACAACAGCCAGTACAAAATCACCCTGGCACAGCAGTGGCAGGCAGGCGACAGCATCTGGTCCCGTCCGGCAATCCGCGTCTTCGCAACCTATGCGAAGTGGGATGAGAAATGGGGTTACGCCAACAACAGTGATACTGGCTTCACCAGCGGCGTTGCTTATAACGACACGTCTGCGCGTACCTTCAGCCGCGGCGACAACGACGAGTGGACCTTCGGTGCCCAGATGGAAATCTGGTGGTAATACGTAACACCTGATGTATTGACCTAAAAGAGGGGCGCAAGCCCCTCTCTTCTTAGGGTGCTGCGCGCTATTGCCTGGCTAACGCAGTGCTTATGCAATCTGAGGTAATAACAATGAAAATGAAGAAAAGTCTCGTCGCGCTGTGCCTCTCTGCAGGGTTGCTGGCAAGCGTTCCAGCCGTTACCCTCGCCAACGTCAATTTCGTGCCACAAAACACCAGCGCCGCGCCTGCGATCCCGGGTGCCGCGTTACAGCAGCTGGTCTGGACGCCTGTTGATCAGTCCAAAGCCCAGACCACCCAACTTTCTACCGGTGGTCAGTCCCTGAATGTGCCAGGGATCAGCGGTCCAGTGGCAGCCTATAGCGTGCCGGCTAACATCGGCGAAATCACCCTGACGCTGACAAGTGAAGTGAACAAACAAACCAGCGTCTTTGCACCGAACGTGCTGATTCTGGATCAGAACCTGACCCCATCGGCGTACTTCCCAAGCGAATACTTTACCTATCAGGAACCGGGTGTTATGAGCGCCGATCGCCTGGAAGGGGTGATGCGCCTGACGCCAGCCCTGGGTCAGCAAAAACTGTATGTGCTGGTCTTTACCACTGAGAAAGATCTGCAGCAAACCACCAAACTCATCAACCCGGCCAAAGCCTATGCCAAAGGCACAGGCAACGCCGTACCGGATATCCCGGATCCGCTTGCCCGCCATGTCACCGACGGGCAGCTGAAGCTGAAAGTCTCCACCAGTAATGCCTCCAGCGTGCTGGTTGGCCCGCTGTTTGGCTCCTCCGGCACCGGTCCTGTGACGGTAGGCAACACGGCGGCGGCTGCGCCAGTCTATGCCGCGCCAACGCCTCCGCCAGTTGCGGCACCGGCTGTTGCCCCGGCACCGGTGAAGAAGAGCGAGCCGGTTATGGAAGACACCGAAAGTTACTTTAACCAGGCCATTAAACAGGCAGTCGCGAAAGGTGACGTCGATAAAGCGCTGAAGCTGCTCGATGAAGCCGAGCGTTTAGGCTCGACCACTGCCCGTCCCACCTTTATCAGCAGTGTAAAAGGCAAGGGGTGATAGTTTCCCCGCAATGCTGATTTTGTCAGTAGTTTGGTGCGCCCTTCCGGGCGCACTTTTTTTGCGTGAGCCGACGCTGTTGCATCTCTGTTGCGATAATGATCGCTAACTTACGTTTGCCCGCCACCATCCTGCATTTCTGCGATACAATAGCTTCACGTTATGTATCGGAGAGTCTTGCATGTCACACCCCGCGCTAACGCAACTGCGTGCGCTGCGCTATTTTGACGAAATCCCGGCGCTGGATCCGGCGCAACTCGACTGGTTGCTGCTGGAAGATTCCATGACCAAACGTTTTGAGCAGCAGGGTAAAACGGTCACCGTCACCCTCATTCAGGAGGGATTTGTCACGCCTGACGCCGTTCTGGATGAGCTTGCTCTATTGCCGCAGGAAGCACGCTACTGGCTGCGGGAAATCCTGCTCTGTGCCGACGGCGAGCCGTGGCTGGCCGGGCGCACCGTGGTGCCAGAGTCCACCCTGACGGGGCCAGAGCTGGCGCTGCAGCAGATGGGGAAAACCCCGCTCGGACGCTACCTGTTCACCTCATCCGAACTGACACGCGATTTTATTGAAATTGGTCACGATGCTGGCCTGTTAGGGCGACGTTCCCGCCTGCGCCTGAGCGGTAAACCGCTGATGCTGACAGAGCTGTTTTTACCGGCATCGCCGCTGTACTAAGAGGAAGAAAAAATGGAGTGGAGTCTGAGGCAGAACAAGCTGCTGGCGTATCACCGTCTGATGCGTACCGATAAACCCATCGGGGCGCTGTTGCTGCTGTGGCCGACCTTGTGGGCGCTGTGGGTGGCAAGCCCAGGCGTGCCGCCGCTGTGGATCCTGGCGGTGTTTGTGGCAGGCGTCTGGCTGATGCGCGCCGCAGGCTGCGTGGTGAACGACTACGCCGACCGTAAATTTGACGGCCACGTGAAACGCACGGCCAATCGCCCGCTGCCGAGTGGCGCAGTGACAGAGAAAGAGGCGCGCACGCTGTTTGTGGTGCTGGTGCTGCTGTCGTTCCTGCTGGTGCTGACCCTCAACACCATGACCATCCTGCTCTCGATAGCGGCGCTGGCACTGGCCTGGGTATATCCGTTTATGAAGCGCTACACCCACCTGCCGCAGGTGGTGCTGGGCGCGGCGTTTGGCTGGTCGATTCCAATGGCGTTTGCCGCCGTCAGCGAGTCGGTGCCGCTGAGCTGCTGGCTGATGTTCCTGGCGAATATTCTGTGGGCGGTGGCCTACGACACCCAGTACGCGATGGTCGACCGGGACGATGATCTGAAAATCGGCATCAAATCGACGGCCATTCTGTTTGGCCGCCACGACACGCTGATTATCGGCATCCTGCAGGTTGCGGTGCTGGCGCTGATGGGGCTGATCGGTTACCTGAACGGCCTGAACTGGGCGTTTTACTGGTCAGTGCTGGTGGCGGGATTGCTGTTTGCGTATCAGCAAAAACTGATCGCGAAGCGCGAGCGCGACGCCTGCTTTAAAGCGTTTCTGAATAACAACTATGTTGGTCTGGTGCTGTTCCTGGGGCTGGCGATGAGCTACTGGGCGTAAAAAGCCGGGTGGCGAGGTCAATGTAAAACGGCAGCCTTTCGGCTGCCGTTTGTTATGTTTGCACCCTCTCCCTGTGGGAAAGGGCATCAGGCCGCAGATTGCCCGCGTACTACTCGCCCTGCGTCGCGCTCTCAATCGTTAAGCGCACGTCGGAGGTAATCAGGTCTGCCAGCATCTGGTACACCTTCATCGTCTCTTCCGGCTCGGCGTCACCGCTGTCGCTGATATACCCTTCATTACGCAGCGTCGACACCAGCGAACTGAACACCGCTTTGTCGAAGAACTCCGGCGCGTTGATACCGTGCAGCATCGACAGGCGCTGGGCCAGCGTGCGGCTCTCTTTCTCCAGCGTTCCGCGATTAATCGACGGGTTAGCGCTCAGCAGCCAGAATGTAATGGCGTAGCGCTGCACCGTTTCGCGCGCGCCCGCAGCCAGCAGCTGCAGGGTGCGTGAACGCGACGGGTTAATCTGCAGCTCGTCGTTCTTCAGCGTAATCAGCCCCTGGCGGATCAGCTCTTCGATCTGCTGATCCAGCACATCGGCCAGTTCATCATTGCGCCAGCGCAGGAACAGCTCCGCTTTCAGCATCGGGTAAAGCACTTCGACATGGTGCAGCAGCGCCTGTCGGGTGATGTGACGATGCTGAGTGATGATGGCTGCCATCAGCGATGGCAGCATCAGCATGTGCGCAATGTTGTTGCGATAGTAAGTCATCAGCACCGCCTGCTCGCGCGGCAGAATGATGATATCGCCAATGGTGTCTTTCTCGACCTCGAACTTGTTCATCTGCAGCGCGTGCTCGATAAGCTCGCTGGCGCTGGCGGACGGCACCGTCACGTCTGAGGCATACGGGACGTTACGCATCAGGTTCAGGTAGCAGTCGAGTTGCTCGGTCAGCTGCTCGCGGGTCAGCGAACGCTGGCGAGAGCCCAGCAGCGCGGTACAGCACAGGTTCATGGCGTTAGCCGCACCGGCGTTGTTAATACGCACCATCAGTTCATCGGCAATGCCGTTCACCGTTGGCGTCAGCCAGGCCGGACGCACCGCTTCAATCGGATCGATAGACTCGCGCCACTCCGGAACCTGGTTGTTCAGGTACGTCATCAGCGGCATCGGTTCGCCGAAGTTAACGTAGCCCTGACCCAGATTGCGCAGCTTGCTTAAGCCCCGCACCATCTGCAGCAGGCTCTCTTTTTCTTTGGTCGCGCCGCGCAGCTCTTTGGCGTAGGTGCCCACCTCCATCACGTGCTCGTAACCGATATAGATCGGCACCAGAGTGATCGGACGGGTACCGCCGCGCAGCATCGCCTGAATGGTCATCGACAGGGTACCGGTCTTCGGATCGAGCAGACGCCCGGTACGGGAACGGCCACCTTCCACGAAATACTCAACCGAATAGCCACGGCTGAACAGCTCGCCCAAATATTCGCGGAACACGGTGGAGTAAAGCTTGTTGCCCTTAAAGGTACGGCGAATGAAGAACGCACCCAGACGGCGGAAGATCGGGCCAGCAGGCCAGAAGTTAAGGTTAATGCCCGCAGCAATGTGCGGCGGCACCAGCCCCTGGTGATACAGAACATACGAGAGCAGCAGATAGTCCATGTGACTGCGGTGGCAGGGCACATACACAATCTCATGGCCGTCGTGAGCCAGCTGGCGCACACGCTCGGCGTTGTGCACGTTAATCCCCTGATACAGACGGTTCCAGGTAAAGCTCAGGATACGGTCGCTCAGGCGGATCATCTCGTAGGAGAAGTTGGCAGCAATCTCTTCCATCAGGGCGATAGCGTTTTGCTGCGCCTTCTCGTGGGAGATTTTTTTGCTGCGCGCTTCGTCTTCGACGGCCCGGGCAATCGCTTTCGAGGCCAGCAGCTTGTTAAACAGATCCTGGCGTGCCGGCAGGCGCGGGCCTACTGCGGCAAGACGCTGGCGGGCAAAGTGCATGCGCGCCACGCGGGCCAGCTTCTGGGCGATGATTTTATCGGTGCCATGCTCGGTGGCCATTCGGCGCAGAGAGACGGGGGGTGAAAAACGCACGAAGCTATCGCGGCCCAGCCAGTTGACGGCGAAAAATTTCTGCACCCCGTTGAGCATACGCAGCGGCGGGTTCTCTTCGCCTTTATCACGACCCGGACGACGACCAAACATCACCGATACCGGCACCATCTGCACATCCAGCTGTGGATTGCTGCGGTGCAGGTCGAGGTAATCATGGAACAGCTTGATCGACTCTTCTTTCGGTGTGTACCAGGTGAACACGCGCGGACCGCCGTGAATGAAGATATAGCGCGGCAGCAGGGTGCCGTCGATCTCCAGCGGTTCCAGCGGATCGGGAAGATCGTGCGCCAGGCATTGGGCGCGCAGCGTCAGCAAGTCAGCCTTCGAGTTATAAGGCAACACGTACATAATAGGACGTGAGGTATCGAGCCCTAATTCCAGCGCGGGTTCCGCGGGAATGGACTTGCTTTTTACCAGGACGCTTAATGGTAAATTAAGTAATTTGTAGTAAATTCGTGGCCAGCCAGACATAAACGATGTAAAGCCTCTGGTTAAAAATGCAATTGCGGCGCAAGGATAACAGAAAGCGCGCAAAATTTCTGTTGTTACCCGTCATACTTCGGGCGGCAGCGCGACGCGCTTAAGCCACAGTTGATGACGCTTTTTTCGAAGAAAGGTTTCTTTTTAATGGCTAATAATACCACTGGGTTAACACGCATCATCAAAGCAGCCGGTTATTCATGGAAAGGCATCCGGGCTGCCTGGATAAATGAAGCCGCATTTCGCCAGGAAGGCGTGGCCGTCGTCGCGGCAATCATTATCGCCTGCTGGCTGGATATTGATCCCATCACTCGCGTACTACTGATTGGCTCGGTGATGTTGGTGATGATAGTCGAAATTCTCAACAGTGCGATCGAAGCGGTGGTCGACCGGATTGGCACTGACTACCACGAGCTGTCGGGCCGGGCAAAAGATATGGGCTCTGCCGCTGTGCTGATGTCTATTCTGGTAGCCGTCTTCACCTGGGCCACCCTGCTGTGGGGACATTTGCGATAAGCCTTCAGAAACTGAGTAAGTCTCTGGTTTTTTGTGCGGTTTGTGGTTCCAAAATCACCTTTAGCTGTATATACTCACAGCATAACTGTATATACACCCAGGGGGCGGAATGAAAGCGTTAACGGCCAGACAGCAAGAGGTGTTTGATCTCATTCGGGATCATATCAGCCAGACGGGTATGCCACCCACGCGTGCAGAAATTGCGCAGCGTTTAGGCTTCCGTTCTCCAAACGCCGCTGAAGAACACCTTAAGGCACTGGCGCGTAAGGGTGTACTTGAAATTGTATCCGGCGCTTCTCGTGGTATTCGTCTGCTGATTGAAGCAGAAGAGGGCCTTCCGCTCGTGGGTCGCGTAGCGGCCGGGGAACCCCTACTGGCACAGCAGCACATCGAAGGCCATTATCAGGTTGATCCGGGCATGTTCAAACCGAGTGCAGACTTTTTACTGCGCGTCAGCGGCATGTCGATGAAGGATATCGGTATTCTCGACGGCGATCTGCTGGCGGTGCATAAAACCCAGGATGTGCGCAACGGGCAGGTTGTTGTTGCGCGTATCGACGATGAAGTGACCGTTAAGCGACTGAAAAAACAGGGCAATACGGTACAGCTTCTGCCGGAAAACAGCGAGTTTACCCCGATTGTCGTCGACCTGCGTGAGAGTAACTTCTCCATCGAAGGTCTGGCGGTTGGCGTTATCCGCAACGGTGAATGGCTATAATCTCTTCCTGACAGGCTACGGTTTCACCGTAGCCTGCTGCTTTTCTCTCTGGTTATTCCTATGTCTCTGCTGAATGCTTCCGATAAGGCGTTATGGCGTCTTGCGCTGCCGATGATCTTCTCCAACATCAGCGTTCCCCTGCTGGGGCTGGTGGATACGGCGGTGATCGGCCATCTGGATTCCCCTGTTTATCTCGGCGGCGTGGCGATTGGCGCTACGGCGACCAGCTTCCTGTTTATGCTGCTGCTCTTTTTGCGCATGAGTACCACCGGGCTAACTGCCCAGGCGTATGGCGCGAAAGATCCTCACCGGCTGGCGCGGGCGCTGGTGCAGCCGCTGCTGATGGCGCTGGGTGCCGGTTTGCTGATTGTGCTGTTGCGCGCGCCGCTTATCGATCTGGCGCTGCATATCGTCGGCAGCAGCGAGGCGGTACTGCACCAGGCGCGGCGCTTCCTGGAGATCCGCTGGCTCAGCGCCCCGGCCTCGCTGGCAAATCTGGTGCTGCTCGGCTGGCTACTGGGCGTTCAGTATGCCCGCGCGCCGGTGATCCTGCTGGTGGTCGGCAACCTGCTCAATATCGTGCTGGACCTGTGGCTGGTGATGGGGCTGCAGATGAACGTGCAGGGGGCCGCCCTGGCGACCGTTGTCGCGGAATATGCGACCTTTTTCATTGGCTTATGGATGGTCTGGCGGGTGCTTGCCCTACGCGGCATTTCGTGGTCGTTGCTGAGAGCCAGCTGGCGCGGTAACGTCCGCCGGTTACTGGCGCTGAATCGCGACATTATGCTGCGCTCGCTGTTGCTCCAGCTGTGCTTCGGGGCGCTGACGGTGATGGGCGCGCGGCTGGGGCCAGAGATTGTCGCCGTGAACGCGGTGCTGATGACGCTGCTGACCTTTACCGCCTACGCGCTGGATGGCTTCGCCTATGCGGTGGAAGCGCACTCCGGGCAGGCTTACGGCGCGCGCGAAAGCGGCCAGCTGCGCGAGGTTTGGCGGGCGGCCTGTCGTCAGTCTGGGCTGGTGGCGCTGGCTTTTGCGCTTCTGTATGCCCTGGCGGGCGAGCAGATCATTGCCCTGCTGACGTCGCTGCCGGAGCTGCGGTCGCTGGCGAGTCACTACCTGATCTGGCAGGTGATTCTGCCGGTGGTGGGGGTCTGGTGCTATCTGCTGGATGGCATGTTTATTGGCGCAACGCGCGGGGCAGAGATGCGCAACAGCATGGCAGTGGCGGCGGCCGGGTTTGGCCTGACGCTGATGACGCTGCCGTGGCTGGGGAATCACGGATTGTGGTTGGCGCTGTGCGTCTTTCTCGCCCTGCGAGGGCTGTCGCTGGCGTGGATCTGGCGTCGACACTGGCGCAATAACACCTGGTTCGAGTAGCGGCTTCATCTGCGTAAATGGTAAAAGATTCCGAATAACGAACCCTACGCCGCACGCCTGACTATAATTATTATCACGTCCAGCACGAAACGTATCACACGGACGACATACTTATCCTACACGACCGAACGAAGAGGAATCGATGATGAATAAAGACCAAGTCGGCGGCAACTGGAAACAGTTCAAAGGTAAAGTAAAAGAACAGTGGGGTGACCTGACCGACGATGACATGACTGTCATTGAAGGGAAACGTGACCAGCTGGTCGGGAAAATTCAGGAACGCTATGGTTATGAGAAAGACCGGGCGGAAAAAGAGGTCGGTGACTGGGAAACCCGTAACGACTATCGCTGGTAAGTAACTTATATCCGCAGGTACATGGATGTACGCCCAGGGCGGCCTCAGGCCGCCCCTTTTATATGCGTTTAGCGCGGTTTTTTCTTCAACAAAATGGAGTGGTCATGCTGGCAGTCGTCCTGATGACGACAGGCTTCCACCTCCACGCAGCGGCTGCACAGCCCGTGTGCTTCGATGATGTTATGGCGTAGCGCAAATCCCATCTTCGCCGCCAGCGTATGCATGATGTCCTCAACGCCCTCCGCTCCCTCTTCCTTCACGCTGCCACAGCGATCGCAGATAAACATAGCTGAAGTGTGAGTCGGCTGATCGAACAGATGGCACAGCACATAGCTGTTGGTCGACTCCACCTTATGCACAAAGCCTTGTTCCAGCAGGAAATCCAGCGCACGGTACACCGTTGGCGGTTTAGCCTGCGGCTCGCTGACGCGCAGCAGATCGAGCAGGTCGTAGGCGCTGATGGCCCCTTGCTGCAGGCTCAGAAGGCGGAGCACTTCAAGGCGCTGTGGGGTCAGGCGCACATTGCGTTGCGCGCACAGCTTTTCGGCTTGCGCTAACAGCTCCTGCTTTGTGGTCGTTTCCATGTTGCACCTCGAATCTGTGGAATAGCAAACCTCCACTCTACCATGTTCTGCCTGAAACGCCGAGGTCAGGCGGGTATGCTATACCTGACGCAAAACCACAAGGGGAACAACACAATGAAAAGACCCGATTGCATTCAACACTGGCGGGATCTGGAAGGGGCTGATAACTCAACCTATCCCGACAGTCCCGAGCTGTTTTCCATTGGCGCGCCGCTGGCCCGTACGCTGGGGCTCCGGCGCATTGGCATCCACCATGAGCGCCTGCCGCCAGGACGCCGTACCTCATACCCGCATGCCGAAAGCGACGAAGAAGAATTTATCTACGTGCTGGAAGGCTATCCGGAGGCCTGGATCAACGGCTACCTGTGGAAACTGGAGCCGGGCGACAGCGTCGGTTTTCCTGCCGGCACCGGAGTATGTCACACCTTTATCAACAATACGCTCGAGGACGTGCGGCTGCTGGTCGTGGGGGAAGCCAATAAAAAATTTAACCGGATTTATTACCCGTTAAATGCCGTGTATGCCGCCACCCGTGAGGATCGTTGGGTGGATCATCCGCCGCAGTTTTTTGGTCCGCACGATGGAAAACCTGGGCGAAAGTAAAAACCTCTTCTATACCTGGTGAAAGGAAATAAATATTAACAAAATCAATCTAATACGAAAGAATGAGATGATTTTTTAGACCTACTACTTTTGTCACAGCGGATGTTTGTTCCTGCCTGCTAATGGCCGGCATGGGTTTGTACACACAAGCAGACAAGTCGAGCATACCGTGAAAAAACCTTATAACTTTGCTGTGGCTGGAGTAGCTGTCTCTGTTTTAATCATCAATCAAGCCGAAGCGGCGAATACCTGGACCGAGGCGCGAAATGACGCGATGGGCGGTACAGGAGTCGCTTCGGCACACTATGGTAGCGGGGTGCTGATTAACCCGGCGCTGCTGGCAAAATCGAAAGAGGATGATGATATCACTGTCATTCTGCCGTCGGTCGGCGCGCAGGTGAGCGACAAGGATAATTTGCAGGATGAGATCGATCAGATCAGCGATCAAATCAGTTACTACGAAAACGTGATTGAAAATCTGACGACCCAGGCATTGCTGACGGACCCTCAGGGCACTGTCCGCCAGCTTCAGCTCGCGGCCACCACGCTTGCCGATGAGCTGGAGTTTCTCGACGGCAAAACGGCGCACGGCAACGCCGGGGCAGGCATTGCGGTCAGTATCCCCGGGGCGAATATCTCAATGGCGTTTGTCGCGAAAGCCTATGCCCACGCCCGCATCAGCTCGGAGATCGATCCGCAGGATATCGTTTTTTTGCGCAACATTGAGAACAGCGCAGGGATGACCAGCCAGATGGCGTTTAGCGCGGCGATTAACGGCAGCGATGTGATCACCCAGAACCTCAACTCCACGGCCTCCGGCAGGGCGGCGATTGTCTCTGACTACGGTATCGCCGTGGCCCGTCAGTTTGAGATGAACGGCATCCCGGTTTCAGTCGGCGTCACGCCGAAGCTGCAGCAAACCTGGCTGTATAACTACACCACCTCCATTTACACCTACGACAGCAGCGATTTTAGCAGCAGTCGTTACCGTAATGACGACACCAGCTTCAACGTGGATGTCGGGCTGGCGGCCGACTTCGGTGACAACTGGACGATCGGCCTGAGCGGGCAGAACCTGATCTCCCATGATATTGATACTAATGATATTCGTATCCTTAACGGGCGTACCGGTGAAGTGGTGAGCTATCAGGATACCTATCAGATCAGGCCGCTGGTGACGGCAGGTGTGGCCTGGCACACCGACTTGCTCACCCTTAGCGCGGACGCCGACCTGACCGAGACCAAAGGCTTTAAGAGTGAAGCGAACTCGCAGTATGCCGGCGTGGGGGCAGAAGTGTCCCTGCTGGGCTGGCTGGCGGTGCGCGGGGGCTTTCGCGGTGATGTGAAGGGCAACGACAGCAACGTCTTTACCGGCGGCCTCGGCTTTGCGCCGTTTAACACCGTGCATATCGATTTGACCGGCATCTACGGTGAAGATGAAACCTGGGGCGCGGGCGCGCAGTTCAGCATGACCTTCTGACATGATTGTGTACCGGGTACATCAAAATGGTTGATTAATGTACGGTGTACATGTAAGTTGCGTTAAGTAATTTGAAGCAGTTATCCGATATGTTGGTGAAACGCTAAGGTTCTTTAACGCCCATAGCGGCGAAGGTTAAGGCCCATGCGGCGTCAACGAGGGCGATGAGATTAAAATGAAAGACGAATTATTTGCCGGTCTGCTGGCCAGTGCAGAAGAAATAGTACGAATTGAAAAGGGTGAACAGACGCCAGACCCGGCGCATGTTCATACATTTAGCCCGATTGATGTTAAGGCGATTCGCGAGGCGACCGGGTTAAAACAGCAGGATTTTGCGGTGGCCGTGGGCGTCAGCTACGACCTGGTAAAAAGCTGGGAGACAAAACGGCGCCAGCCGACCGGCGCACCGCGAAAGCTCTTGCTGCTGTTACAGACTAACCCTTTTATTATCAACCAGCTTAAAGCGATTTAGTCCAATGGTGCGCCTGTTCGCGCGCATCTGAAACAGCGGTATATAAGCGTACCAGCCGTATGAGGGCTGTTTACTATGTTATAGTAAGCCATCTTTTCGTCGACCTCTGTATCGGAGTTCACCCTTATATGCGGTGTCCTTTTTGGTGTACTGAGGCATTAGAAATACGCCAATAATTTAAAAATGCATCAAGATAAAGAATCTGAAAACATGCTGAAAACCAGCGTGATACCTGAGAAATCAACCGCGTTCCAGCCATACCGCTTTTCCGTCGCACCGATGCTCGACTGGACAGACCGGCACTGCCGCTACTTCCTGCGCCTGCTTTCGCGTCATAGCTTGCTTTATACCGAGATGGTGACCACCGGGGCGATTATTCATGGCAAAGGCGACTACCTGGCCTTCAGCGAAGAAGAGCATCCGGTCGCCCTGCAGCTGGGGGGGAGCGACCCGGCGGCCCTGGCGCACTGCGCGAAGCTGGCTGAGGAACGCGGTTACGACGAGATTAACCTGAATGTCGGCTGCCCTTCCGACCGCGTACAGAACGGCATGTTTGGCGCCTGCCTGATGGGCAACGCCCAGCTGGTGGCCGACTGCGTGAAAGCGATGCGTGATGTGGTCTCCATTCCGGTAACGGTTAAAACCCGTATCGGCATCGACGATCAGGACAGCTATGAATTTCTCTGCGATTTCATCAACACCGTGTCCGGTCATGGCGAGTGCGAGATGTTTATCATCCACGCCCGCAAGGCCTGGCTTTCGGGTCTGAGCCCGAAAGAGAACCGCGAGATCCCACCGCTGGATTATCCCCGTGTGTATCAGTTGAAGCGTGATTTCCCACAGCTGACAATGGCCATCAACGGCGGGATCACCTCGCTGGAAGAGGCCAAAACCCATCTGCAGCATATGGATGGCGTGATGGTCGGGCGCGAGGCGTATCAGAATCCGGGCATTATGGCGGCGGTGGATCGCGAGATCTTTGGCGTCAGCGGTAACGACCGTGACCCGGTTGCGGTGGTGCGCGCGATGTATCCGTACATTGAGCGTGAGCTTAGCAACGGTACCTATCTGGGCCACATCTCCCGCCATATGCTGGGCCTGTTCCAGGGTATCCCCGGCGCACGCCAGTGGCGCCGTTACCTGAGCGAAAATGCGCATAAAGCCGGAGCCGATATCGACGTCATGGAGCAGGCGCTTCGTCTGGTGGCCGATAAGCGATAATTTTCACTAAAAGTTGGTTAAATTCACCACGCCCGGCAGCGCATCGCCGGGCGTTTTGTTTTTATATCAATAACTTATTTTTGGCACGTTTCTTGTAATAACCAGCGTATCGTTGTAACGCCTTGTGGGAGAGAGCCATGCTGGAACTACTTTTTGTGATTGGGTTTTTTGTGATGTTGATGGTCACGGGCGTCTCGCTGCTGGGGATTATTGCCGCGCTGGTTGTGGCGACGGTGGTGATGTTTATCGGCGGGCTGTTTGCCCTGATGCTGAAGCTGCTGCCGTGGTTACTGTTGGCGATAGCGGTGGTGTGGGCGATACGGGCGATTAAAGCGCCAAAAGTCCCACAGTATCAGCGCAATAACCGCTTTCGTTACTAAGGTATTGAGCGCTTCGTCACATCCTTGCAACTTTTACGGCAGCATTGCTTAGAACGGAATAGGATTTAGTTATCGAATCTGTCACTATTGCCGCCGTTAAAGAATTCATCGAGCTGTACCCTACATACAGCCGAACAAAAAAAGAAAGGGCTTCCCACGGGAAGCCCAATTTCTTTCTTTCCCCGTCATAATTAGCGGAATCAGGGGATCAGTAAACTCGACCCTTGCGTGGCGCGACTCTCCAGCACCTCGTGCGCACGCTGCGCCTCGGCCAGCGGATACTTCTGCGCTTCTGTGACATCCACTTTGATCACGCCGCTGGCAATCAACGAGAACAGCTCGTTGCTGGCCTCCACCAGTTCATCATGGGTGGTGATATAGCCCTGCAGCGAAGGCCGGGTGGCGAACAGCGAACCTTTCTGGTTCAGGATCCCCAGATTGACCCCGGTCACCGGGCCAGAGGAGTTACCGAAGCTGACCATCAGGCCGCGACGCTGCAAACAATCCAGCGACGATTCCCAGGTGTCTTTACCCACTGAGTCATACACCACGCGCACTTTTTTTCCGCCGGTGATCTCTTTAACCCGCTCGACGACACTCTCTTCCCGGTAGTTAATCACCTGCCAGGCACCGGCCTGCAGCGCACGTTGCGCCTTTTGCGCACTGCCCACCGTGCCGATCAGTTTTGCCCCCAGCGCTTTTGCCCACTGGCAGGCAATCAGCCCGACGCCACCGGCAGCAGCATGGAACAGGAAGGGTTCATCGGGTTTGATTTCGTAGGTTTTACGCAGCAGATAGTAAACCGTCAGCCCTTTCAGGAACGAGGCGGCGGCCTGCTCAAAGGAGATGGCGGCGGGCAGAATGGCGGCTTTCTCGGCCACAACGTTATGCACGGAACTGTAGGCCCCAAGGGCAGACTGGGCATACACCACCCGATCGCCTTCCTTGATATGCTTCACCGCATTGCCCACTTTCACCACCACGCCGGCGGCTTCAGTTCCCAGGCCGCTCGGCAGGGCGGGTGGCGGATACAGCCCGCTGCGGATGTAAGTGTCGATGTAGTTAATGCCAATCGCTTTGTTCTCGACCTGGATTTCGTGTTCTCCAGGCGCGGCGGGGGTAAACTCCACCGCCTGCAAGACCTCCGGCCCACCGTGCTGGTTAAATTCGATACGCGTTGCCATTTTTCCTCCCCAAAATTGTGCTAATCTGTCGGCCCCAATTTCTATCTCGGTAACTCCCTTCACTATGGCAGGAAATAAACCCTTCAACAAACAGACTGAACCCCGCGAGCGCGATCCGCAGTTAGCCGGGTTAAAAGTTCCGCCACACTCGATCGAAGCGGAGCAGTCGGTGTTGGGTGGTTTAATGCTGGACAACGAACGCTGGGACGATGTTGCCGAGCGCGTGGTCACCGACGACTTCTACACCCGTCCGCACCGCCATATTTTTACCGAGATGGCCCGTCTGCAGGAGTCGGGCAGCCCCATCGACCTGATTACCCTGGCAGAATCGCTGGAGCGTCAGGGACAGCTGGAGACGGTCGGTGGCTTCGCCTATCTGGCTGAACTGTCGAAAAACACGCCAAGTGCGGCGAACATCAGTGCTTATGCCGATATCGTGCGTGAACGTGCGGTAGTGCGTGACATGATCTCTGTCGCCCACGAGATCGCCGAAGCCGGTTTCGACCCGCAGGGGCGCAACAGTGATGAGCTGCTCGATCTGGCCGAGTCCCGGGTGTTTAAAATCGCGGAAAGCCGCGCCAATAAAGACGAAGGGCCAAAAAACATTACTGAAGTGCTCGATGCCACCATTTCGCGCATCGAGCAGCTGTTCCAGCAGCCGCATGACGGGGTCACCGGCGTCAACACAGGCTATGACGATCTGAACAAAAAGACCGCCGGTTTGCAGCCGTCGGATCTGATTATCGTTGCCGCGCGTCCATCCATGGGTAAAACCACTTTTGCGATGAACATCGTCGAAAACGCGGCGATGTTGCAGGATAAGCCGGTGCTCATCTTCAGTCTTGAGATGCCCTCCGAGCAAATCATGATGCGTACTCTGGCTTCGCTGTCGCGCGTCGATCAGACCCGCATTCGTACCGGTCAGCTCGACGACGAGGACTGGGCGCGGATCTCCGGCACCATGGGGATCCTGCTGGAAAAACGTAACATCTATATCGATGACTCCTCCGGCCTGACGCCAACCGAAGTACGCTCCCGCGCCCGCCGTATCGCCCGCGAGCACGGCGGTATTGGCCTGATCATGATCGACTACCTGCAGCTGATGCGCGTCCCGTCGCTTTCCGACAACCGTACGCTGGAGATTGCCGAAATCTCCCGCTCGCTGAAGGCGCTGGCCAAAGAGCTGCAGGTGCCGGTGGTGGCGCTGTCGCAGCTTAACCGCTCCCTGGAGCAGCGCGCCGACAAGCGCCCGGTCAACTCAGACCTGCGTGAATCTGGCTCCATCGAGCAGGATGCCGACTTAATCATGTTTATCTACCGTGATGAGGTCTATCACGAGAACAGCGACCTGAAAGGGATCGCGGAAATTATTATCGGTAAGCAGCGTAACGGCCCGATTGGCACGGTGCGGCTTACCTTTAACGGTCAATGGTCGCGCTTTGATAACTACGCGGGACCGCAGTACGACGACGAATAAGGAATTCAAATGCAAGCGGCAACAGTAGTGATTAACCGCCGCGCTCTGCGTCACAACCTGCAACGCCTGCGTGAACTGGCACCTGCCAGCAAACTGGTTGCAGTCGTGAAAGCGAACGCTTACGGACACGGTCTTCTTGAGACCGCGCGAACGCTCCCCGATGCTGACGCCTTTGGCGTCGCCCGTCTCGAAGAAGCCCTGCGCCTGCGCGAGGGGGGGATCACCCAGCCCATCCTGCTGCTCGAAGGCTTTTTTAACGCCGCCGATCTGCCGACGATTTCAGCGCAACAGCTGCATACCGCCGTGCATAACCAGGAGCAGCTGGACGCCCTGGAAAACGCGGTGCTCAGCGAACCGGTCACGGTGTGGATGAAGCTCGACACCGGTATGCACCGTCTCGGCGTGCGCCCGGAGCAGGCCGACGCGTTTTATCAGCGCCTCAGCCAGTGCAAAAACGTCCGCCAGCCGGTGAATATCGTCAGCCATTTTGCCCGCGCTGACGAGCCCGAATGCGGCGCGACCGAGCAGCAGCTCGACATCTTTAATACCTTCTGCGAAGGCAAGCCGGGGATGCGCTCTATTGCGGCGTCCGGCGGCATTCTGCTGTGGCCGCAGTCGCATTTCGACTGGGCGCGTCCGGGCATTATTCTGTACGGCGTCTCCCCACTGGAGGGCAAACCCTGGGGACCGGATTTCGGTTTCCAGCCGGTAATGTCGCTCACGTCCAGCCTGATCGCCGTACGCGAACACAAAGCCGGTGAGCCGGTGGGCTACGGCGGCACCTGGGTGAGCGAGCGCGATACCCGTCTCGGCGTGGTGGCGATGGGCTATGGTGATGGCTATCCCCGCGCCGCGCCGTCCGGTACACCGGTGCTGGTCAACGGCCGGGAAGTGACGATTGTTGGACGCGTAGCGATGGACATGATTTGTGTCGATCTCGGGCCAGAAGCGCAGGAAAAAGCGGGCGATCCCGTCACCCTGTGGGGGGAAGGTTTACCCGTTGAGCGTATCGCTGAAATAACAAAAGTAAGTGCTTACGAACTTATCACGCGCCTGACGTCACGGGTGGCAATGCATTACCTCGACTGACCACCATGCCCTCTCTGTCGAGAGAGGGCTGCCATCCACACTCCACCTTCATTAACATCCCCCTCGATCTTCTCCCGCTTCCGGTTTATTGTTGAATTCCCTGCCTCATTATTATCCGGAGAACCATCGCGTGTTCCAGAAAGTCGACGCCTATGCTGGCGACCCCATCCTCTCCTTGATGGAGCGTTTCAAAGACGATCCGCGAGGCGATAAAGTTAACCTCAGTATTGGTCTGTACTACAACGAAGCGGGCATCATTCCGCAGCTGCAGGCGGTGGCGAAAGCCGAAGCGCGCCTCAATGCCGCGCCGCACGGCGCGTCGCTCTATCTGCCGATGGAAGGCCTGATTAGCTATCGTCACACCATTGCTCCGCTGCTGTTTGGCGCAAACCATCCGGTGCTGGTGGAAAAACGCGTGGCGACCATTCAGACGCTGGGTGGCTCGGGTGCCCTGAAAGTCGGTGCCGATTTTCTGCAGAAATACTTCCCGGAATCTGGGGTTTGGGTAAGCGATCCGACCTGGGAAAACCACGTCGCCATCTTTGAAGGCGCGGGCTTCACCGTTAATACCTATCCGTGGTTTGACGATCAGAGCAAAGGCGTGCGCGTGGGTGCGCTGCTGGAAACGCTGAGCACTCTGCCGGAACGCAGCATTGTGTTACTGCATCCGTGCTGTCATAACCCGACCGGCTCCGACCTGACCAACGACCAGTGGGACGCGGTTATCGAGGTGCTGAAAGCGCGTAACCTGATCCCATTCCTCGACATTGCCTATCAGGGCTTTGGCGCAGGGATGGAAGAGGACGCCTACGCCATTCGCGCCATTGCCAGCGCGGGCCTGCCGGCGCTGGTCAGCAACTCCTTCTCCAAAATTTTCTCGCTGTATGGCGAACGTGTCGGCGGCCTGTCCGTGGTCTGTGAAGATCAGGATGCCGCCGGTCGCGTGCTTGGGCAACTGAAAGCCACCGTGCGTCGCATCTACTCCAGCCCGCCAAACTTTGGTGCGCAGGTGGTGGCAGCCGTACTGGGTGACGACGAACTGAAAGCCGAGTGGCTGGCGGAAGTGGAAGCGATGCGCAAGCGCATTCTGGCGATGCGGCAGACGCTGGTCGATGTGCTGAAAGAGGCGGTGCCGGGGCATAACTTCGACTACCTGCTGCATCAGCGCGGCATGTTTAGCTATACCGGCTTCAGCGCCGAACAGGTTGACCGTCTGCGCGACGAGTTTGGCGTCTACCTGATTGCCAGCGGCCGCATGTGCGTTGCCGGCCTCAATACCGGCAACGTGCAGCGCGTTGCGCAGGCCTTTGCTGCTGTAATGTAAGTACTTACTCACACCTCTCTTCGATCCTGAAGAGAGGTGAATTTGGGTGAAACCGCGCAATGTGATACCCCTCTTTTTATGACGGTTTATCGATAAAATTCCCTTTCCTTCCCCCTCTGACGGGGTTATGGTCGATGTGTTTTTGACCAATCGCTCAAAATAAAAAATAACAGACTGAATATTCAGGGGAAAATATGCGCAAGATCACACTGGCGCTCAGCGCTGCCTGCTTATTGTTCTCGCTTAGTCACCCGGTCGTCGCTCAGGCCTCTTCACCCACGCCGCTGTACAGCGGTACAACCGCCGCAAAGCTGGCTGAACAGGCCCCCATCCACTGGGTTTCCGTGGCCCAGATTGAAAACAGCCTGATGGGCCGTCCGCCGATGGCTGTAGGCTTTGATATTGACGACACGGTATTATTTTCCAGTCCCGGCTTCTGGCGAGGGAAAAAAACCTTTTCGCCTGACAGTGAGGCGTACCTGAAAAACCCCGCTTTCTGGCAGCAAATGAATAACGGCTGGGATGAATTCAGTATCCCTAAAGAGTCCGCCCGCGCGCTGATTGCTGTTCACCTGAAGCGCGGGGACCAGATCTGGTTTATTACCGGGCGCAGCCAGACCAAAACTGAAAGCGTCACCAAAACCCTGCAGGACGCTTTTATGATCCCGGCGGCGAACATGAACCCGGTGGTCTTTACCGGGGAGCAATCCCGACAGAACAGCAAAGTGGCTACGCTTGAGCAGAAACAGATCAAAATTTACTACGGCGATGCCGACAGCGATATCACCGCCGCCCGCGACGCGGGGGCCAGAGGCATACGCGTGCTGCGTGCCTCAAACTCCACTTACAAGCCGCTGCCACAGGCGGGTGCGTTTGGCGAAGAGGTGGTCGTCAACTCAGAATACTGACCGCATGATGCGGCGTCGTTTATTTTTTAATCGGATTTTCGTGCTTCGGGTTTTACCTTTCGTCGTATTGCTGCACACTTAGAAGGACTCATCCCGCTCAGAGGAATAATGATGACAATTTCGGAGATACTTCAGTACTGCATGAATAAGCCAGGTGCCGAGCAGAGCGTGCACAGCGACTGGAAGGCAACGCAAATCAAGGTCGCGGATGTGCTGTTTGCGATGGTGAAGGATGTGGAGGGGCGCCCGGCGGCATCGCTGAAGACCAGCCCGGAACTGGCCGATCTGCTGCGTCAGCAGCACACCGATGTGCATCCGAGCAAACACCTGAATAAAGCGCACTGGAGCACGGTTTATCTGGACGGTTCGCTGCCGGATTCGCAGATTTACTACCTGGTGGATGCTTCTTATCAGCAGGCGGTGGCGCTGCTGCCGGAGATGACCCGACAGCAGCTTTCGGTATGATTAATTCAACAGCGGTTTGAGGAAGCGGGCTGTGTGCGATGCTTCGCACTCCGCCACGGTTTCCGGCGTACCGGAGACCAGAATCTCACCGCCGCCGCTACCGCCTTCCGGGCCAAGATCGACAATCCAGTCCGCGGTTTTAATCACGTCCAGATTATGCTCAATCACCACGATGGTGTTGCCCTGATCGCGCAGCTGATGCAGAACGTCGAGTAGCTGCTGGATGTCGGCAAAGTGCAGACCGGTGGTCGGCTCATCCAGGATATACAGCGTCTGCCCGGTGCCGCGCTTCGACAGCTCACGCGCCAGCTTCACGCGCTGGGCTTCGCCGCCGGAGAGCGTGGTGGCAGACTGACCCAGACGAATATAGGTCAGGCCGACGTCCATCAGCGTCTGCAGCTTACGCGCCAGAGCCGGAACCGCATCAAAGAACTCGCGTGCTTCTTCAATGGTCATATCCAGCACTTCGTGGATGGTCTTGCCTTTGTACTTAATCTCCAGGGTTTCACGGTTATAGCGCTTGCCCTTGCACTGGTCGCACGGCACGTAAATATCCGGCAGGAAGTGCATTTCAACCTTGATTACCCCGTCGCCCTGGCAGGCTTCGCAGCGTCCACCGCGCACGTTAAAGCTGAAACGTCCCGGCGTGTATCCGCGTGAACGGGATTCCGGCACCCCGGCAAACAGTTCACGTACTGGCGTAAACACGCCGGTATAGGTCGCCGGGTTAGAACGCGGGGTACGACCGATTGGGCTCTGATCGATATCAATGACTTTGTCGAAGTGCTCCAGCCCGTGAATCTCACGATACGGCGCCGGTTCCGCCAGCGTCGCACCGTTCAGCTGGGTTTGCGCAATCGGGAACAGGGTGTCATTAATCAGCGTTGATTTACCGGAACCCGACACCCCGGTAATACAGGTAAACAGACCTACCGGCAGGGTCAGGGTCACGTCTTTCAGGTTATTACCCCGGGCGCCGGTCAGCTTCAGCACTTTTTCCGGATCGGCGGCGACGCGTTGTTGCGGTACGGCAATCTGACGCTTGCCGCTCATGAACTGGCCGGTCAGCGATTCAGGCACTGCCATAATGTCATCGAGCGTGCCCTCGGCCACCACCTGCCCGCCGTGTACGCCTGCGCCTGGACCGATATCGATAACATGGTCTGCCGCGCGAATCGCATCCTCGTCGTGTTCGACCACAATCACCGTGTTGCCAAGGTTACGCAGGTGGATCAGCGTCCCGAGCAGGCGTTCGTTGTCGCGCTGGTGCAGGCCGATAGACGGCTCATCCAGTACGTACATTACCCCCACCAGCCCGGCACCAATCTGGCTCGCCAGACGGATACGCTGCGCTTCGCCACCGGACAAGGTTTCTGCCGAGCGGGAAAGAGACAGATAGTTCAGACCAACGTTGACCAGGAACTTCAGGCGATCGCCAATCTCTTTCAGTATCTTCTCTGCAATTTGTGCCCGCTGGCCCGCAAGCTTCAGGTTGGTGAAAAAGTCCATCGCATGGCCGATGCTCATGTCTGAGATGGTTGGCAGCGGCGTATTTTCAACGTACACGTGACGCGCTTCGCGACGCAGACGGGTGCCGTCGCAGGTGGCGCAGGAGCGGTTACTGATAAACTTCGCCAGCTCCTCGCGCACTGCGCTCGATTCTGTCTCTTTGTAGCGGCGCTCCATGTTGTGCAGCACGCCTTCGAACGGATGACGGCGCACTGACGTATCGCCGCGATCGTTCATGTACTTGAACTCGATGTTCTCTTTGCCGGAACCGTACAGCACCACTTTATGCACGGTCGGGCTCAGGCTGCCCCACGGGGCTTCGACGTCGAACTTGTAGTGTTCGGCCAGCGACTTCAGCATCTGGAAGTAGTAGAAGTTGCGCTTATCCCAGCCGCGAATCGCACCACCTGCCAGCGACAGTTCCGGGTTTTGGATCACGCGGTCCGGATCGAAATATTGCTGCACGCCCAGCCCGTCGCAGGTTGGACATGCGCCCGCCGGGTTGTTGAATGAGAACAGGCGCGGTTCCAGCTCACGCATGCTGTAGCCGCAAATCGGACAGGCGAAGTTAGCAGAAAACAGCAGTTCGTCCGCCTTTGGATCGTCCATATCGGCCACCACCGCGGTACCGCCGGAGAGATCCAGCGCGGTTTCGAACGACTCGGCCAGGCGCTGGGTCATGTCCTCACGCACTTTAAAGCGGTCGATAACCACTTCGATGGTGTGTTTCTTTTGCAGCTCCAGCTTTGGCGGATCCGACAGATCGCACACTTCGCCGTCGATACGGGCGCGGATATAACCCTGGCTCGCCAGATTCTCCAGCGTTTTGGCGTGCTCGCCTTTACGCTCTTTAATGATTGGCGCCAGCAGCATCAGGCGTTTGCCTTCAGGCTGCGACAGCACGTTGTCCACCATCTGGCTGACGGTTTGTGCCGCCAGCGGAACGTCGTGATCCGGGCAGCGTGGCTCACCCACGCGGGCATATAGCAGGCGCAGGTAGTCATGAATTTCAGTAATGGTCCCCACGGTGGAGCGCGGGTTATGGGACGTTGACTTCTGCTCAATGGAGATGGCAGGCGACAGACCTTCTATATGGTCGACGTCTGGCTTTTCCATCAGCGACAGGAACTGGCGCGCATAGGCAGAGAGCGATTCAACGTAGCGACGTTGCCCCTCGGCATACAGCGTGTCGAAAGCCAGTGACGATTTGCCTGAACCCGACAGCCCGGTGACGACGATCAGCTTATCGCGCGGGATGATAACGTTGATATTCTTGAGATTGTGGGTGCGGGCGCCCCGAACTTCTATCTTATCCATTCACCTTTCCCGGTAGGTAGATACACGGAATGCCTGGTTTGCTTGAAGGACAACCGGCAGAAACGATTAATTATGACACAATTTGACCTGTTTGAATATACAGTATTGGAATGCAAATTCTGATTACCTGTGCAACAATGTAACGTTCGTGAGAACTCTGGAAGATGCTTCGAAACTATCGGAGTACCACGTGGAAATGGTACACTCGCGCGTTTACACTATTAAGAAATGTTTTCAGGAGACACGATCATGGCCAGCAGAGGCGTAAACAAGGTGATTCTCGTCGGTAATCTGGGCCAGGACCCGGAAGTACGCTACATGCCGAGTGGTGGTGCAGTTGCCAACATTACGCTGGCTACTTCCGAATCCTGGCGTGATAAAGCGACCGGTGAGATGAAAGAGCAGACTGAATGGCACCGCGTTGTGCTGTTTGGCAAACTGGCAGAAGTGGCCGGTGAATATCTGCGTAAAGGTTCTCAGGTCTATATCGAAGGCCAGCTGCGTACCCGCAAATGGACCGATCAGTCCGGCGCCGAAAAATACACCACTGAAGTGGTGGTCAACGTCGGCGGCACCATGCAGATGCTGGGTGGCCGTCAGGGCGGTGGTGCACCGGCAGGCGGTGGTCAGCAGCAGCAGGGTAGCTGGGGTCAGCCTCAGCAGCCACAGGGCGGCAACCAGTTCAGCGGCGGCGCGCAGTCTCGTCCGCAGCAGCAGTCTGCTCCGGCGCAGTCTAACGAACCGCCAATGGATTTCGACGACGACATCCCGTTCTGATAACAACAGAACCTGCGTTGCGCAATAAAACAAAAACCCAGACATCGGTCTGGGTTTTTTGTTTCTGCCGTCGGGATCAGGTGTACATCATTGGCCAGTCTGGCGGCGTATGACTCATCACCTCAACCATCACTTCTTTCACGTTATGCAGGATAGTTGCTACGTCCAGCAGGGTGATACCCAGTAACCCGGTCGCGAACCAGCAGGCCGCAGCCAGGCCCAGACAGGTACTCACCACGGCCAGCGCGGCGTAATCCGCTTTACGAAATTGAATATTCAGCGTGCTGGCCAGAAACATCAGCATTGCGCTCAAAAATTCCCAGCGCGCAAGCAGAACGCCGGTGGTAATGGTTGCCATAAAACCGATCCTCAAAGATATCCGCCGCCGGGTATAGCGCGACGTTGCGCACAGGCTGTGGCAAACTGGCTATTGGCAGGCTCAAATTCACAATAATGAAACATTGTTTCTTGTTGCACAAGATGTGTGAACTATATCACGTTTGTTCTTTTATTCACCAGTAGGAGAAGCGGTAAAAACGTCCTTTTTTTGACCAGCTAAAGAGAAGGGGTATAGCAGGTCGCATTTCGTCAGCGCCAGGTGCCGTCAGACGGGGTGCCGAACGGGTAGCAGAGTGCGAACAAGAAGGGCGGAACACCGTGGCTGCGGTTGATTATTTATAAATCATGTCACGCACATACAGCTTTAAATAGCGCAAATTTTCATGATGATGTTGTATTTTTTTCACCCTACCGTTAGTTTGACTTAATCAACGATCCTCTGCCGGGTTATCTTGAAACCATCCGTTCAGAATGGATAATTATTTTACTTAATAAAAACGGAACGAATACTTTCAGTTTGGCTTACGGACAAATATTATCGCCATAACCAAATATTAGGTTATTGAGGGTAAAAGTCTGTTGCTAACTTCGCATGATTCATGCAACGTAATCACCTGTTTACCAAAGCATCCGGCCTTCATCACTACAGGCACATAAAAAGCAGGGATATAGGGCGGAAATGAATCAAAGCGCGCGGAGCAAGGTGCTGAAAATAGCGGGGGTCATCATGGTGGTTTTACTGCCTGTGATGCTTTCGCTATGGTTTGCTCAGCAACGCGCCATCAGCGAAACCAGCAGCCATCTTCGCTCATTTGCCGAACTCGCCTTAGATAAAACTGAGCTGGTTATTCAGCAGGTTGATTTAGCGCGTAACGACGCCGTAAAATATGCGGGTGATATTTGTACGCCAGCGCATCGACAATATATGTTAAATATTGTTCGCGGCCGTCTGTACATTGCTGATTTAATTTATGCGAAAGACCGCGACTTTCTTTGCTCCACGCTAAGTACTCCGCAAAACGCCTACACCATCCCCGTAGCTAATTACACTCGCCCGCCGGATGTCTCCATCTATTATTACCGCGACACGCCGTTCTACGCGGGATATAAAATGACATATATGCAGCAAGGCAATTATGTGGTGGTGGTCAATCCGCTGACTTATAGCGAAGTGATGTCGTCCGATCACTCGCTGGCGTGGGGCGTATTTGACACGGTGACCAATACTTTTTTCTCGATCAGCGAACAGGCTAACGAAAATATATTACATAAGCTCGTAGATGATGATGAAGCCATCTTCCAGCATGAGGGGCGCTTTTACACGGTGGTGCAGTCACCGAAGCGACCTATCGCCGCAATTGTCTCGACCACCAATAAGCGATTTTATGCCGCTCTCTATCATCAGGCGACGTTAACCCTGCCGCTGGGGATGTTATGCAGCATCATCATTTTATTACTGTGGTCGCGAACGCGACGCGAATTTAATTCGCCAGGGCGCTTATTACATCGCGCGTTAAATAAACGCCAGCTTTGTCTGCACTATCAACCGATTATCGACATTAAATCCAATCAGTGCGTGGGAGCAGAAGCTCTGTTGCGCTGGCCGGGCTTTAACGGGCCGGTTATGAGCCCGGTGGAATTTATTCCGCTGGCGGAAAAAGAGGGTATGAGCGAGCGCATTACGGATTACGTGGTGGAAGAGCTGTTCAGCGACCTCGGCCATTTCCTGGCCTGCAACCCTCATCTTTATATCTCGATTAACCTCTCTGCCACGGACTTCCACTCTTCACGCCTGATTGCGATGATTACCGACAAGGCCCGGCACTATTCCGTGCGCGCCCAGCAGATCAAAATCGAAGTGACGGAGCGTGGCTTTATCGACGTGCCGAAAACAACGCCGGTTATTCAGGCGTTTCGTCAGGCGGGCTATGAAGTAGCGATCGACGACTTTGGTACCGGCTATTCAAACCTGCACAACCTCTACTCGCTGAACGTCGATATCCTGAAAATCGACAAAACCTTTATCGATACGCTGACCACCAACAGCACCAGCCATCTGATCGTCGAGCACATCATTGAAATGGCACAAAGCCTGCGCTTAAAAACCATCGCGGAAGGCGTGGAGACGGCAGAGCAGGTGACATGGCTGCATAAACGCGGGGTGCAGTACTGTCAGGGCTGGCACTTTGCGAAGGCCATGTCGCCGCAGGACTTTATGACCTGGCAGCAACAGCCTGTCGCAGCATCACTGGCGCACAGCCATTAGTTAAGTTGATGACGATAATCGGTGGGAGTGCGATCAAACTCGCGGCGGAAGACGCGCGAAAAGGTCTGCTGCGACACATAGCCCAAATCCATCGCGATATCAAAAATAGGACGTTGCGTAGTGCGTAACGCCTGCGCCGCCAGTAATAACCTGCGCTGACGAATATACTCGCCCAGCGTCTGGTGCATCACCGCGCGGAACATTCTCTGCAGATACCATTTCGAATAACCCGATTTTTTAGCCACCACATCGATACTGAGCTGTTGATCGATATGCTCATCCATCCATTCAATAAGTGCGTGAACAATCTGCTGATGTGACATAAATCGGCCTCTCTGCGGGTATAGCTGTCGCTGTGGATTCGTGTTTTTATCTGCGGCCGAGTATAATTCCTCAAGTTAACTTGAGGTAAAGAGGTTTTATGGAAAAGAAATTACCGCGGATTAAAGCGCTGCTGACGCCGGGTGAGGTGGCTAAGCGTAGCGGTGTGGCGGTATCGGCACTGCATTTCTATGAAAGCAAAGGGTTAATTAAGAGTATTCGCAATGCCGGCAATCAGCGGCGCTACACCCGCGAGGTGCTGCGCTACGTGGCGATCATTAAGATTGCCCAGCGGATAGGGATCCCGCTGGCGACCATTGGCGAGGCGTTTGGCATCCTGCCGGAAGGGCACGCCCTGAGCGCCAAAGAGTGGAAGATGCTGTCATCCCAGTGGCGCGTGGAGCTGGACCGGCGCATTCATACCCTGGAGGCGCTGCGCGATGAACTGGATACCTGTATTGGCTGCGGATGTTTGTCGCGCAGTGATTGCCCGCTGCGTAATCCTGGCGACAGGCTGGGCGAGCAGGGGACCGGCGCGCGGCTGCTGGAAGAGGATTAATTCCTGCAACGCATAAAAAACTAAAGCGCCACAACAGAGCGCTTTAGTTTATTCCCGGTCTTTGTCTTTCTCTCTATCCCGCTGGTTCACAGGAGGGTTTCCCCCGACATCAACACCCCTCAGTCGAGCAATTTTTGGAGGTTCCGGTTTGTGCTGACAATTTAATTCTAGGCCGGGACCGCAGGTTTACCAGCTTTCAAGGGCAAAAACCTGGCAAAATTTTTTCGCCATGTTGTGCAGTTTTCTATAGTTAGTGAGTCAGCCTAACTGGAGATCACCATGATTACGGTCCACCACCTCAATCAGTCCCGATCTCAGCGCGTGCTCTGGGCGCTGGAAGAACTCGCTTTGCCTTATCAGATTGTCCGCTATCAGCGTGAGAAAAACATGATGGCGCCGGATGCGCTGCGTAAAGTCCATCCGCTGGGCAAATCTCCGGTGCTGGAGGACAACGGTCTGATCCTCGCGGAGTCGGGCGCGATTCTCGAATATCTGCAGGAAACCTACGATTCTGAATCACGGCTCAAGCCGCAGGAGCCCGAGCTTAAGCTGAACTACCGCTTCTGGCTGCATTACGCAGAAGGATCGCTGATGCCGCTGCTGCTGATGAAGCTGGTTTTCGCAAGCCTGGGCAAGCCGCCGATCCCTTTTGGTCTGCGATCGCTGGGCAAAGTATTGGGTCAGGGGGTACAAAAAGCGTATCTCAATCGTCAGCTGGAAACTCACGCCCGCTATCTTGAGTCCTGGCTGACGGATCATAGCTGGTTTGCCGGGGATCGCCTCAGCATGGCCGATATCCAGATGAGCTATCCGGTGATGGCGTTGCTGTCCCGAGGCGGGATCAGCGATCTCCCACATCTGCAGGCATGGCAGAAAAAGGTCGATATGCGTCCGGCCTGGCAGCGGGCGATCCAGCAAGGCGGTCCGTTCGAGATCCCCGGCGAGCCCTGAAAATGTTATCAAATTGCGCATTGACGATAACGTTTGCGCATCCTCTGTCTACTTCTTCGCCGTCCCGATCAAATTTTAGGGGAAAACGACAAAGTTAAGTTGAAAATGCCCGTGTTTAGGCCGGATAATCGTTTGCTTTTATTTCACCACCCGATTTGTAAGCGCGAAGCTAAACGTTTGCTTTTTTATGACGCCCCCTGGTGGTCATAAATTTCGCACAAGGATATGACGTTTCGCTGGCCGTGGATTGTCCATCACGCTTACAAACGACGATTATCATTTTCAGGGGATGTTTTCTATGTCTACGCCTTCTGCGCGTACCGGCGGTTCACTTGACGCCTTCTTTAAAATTTCAGCGCGCGGCAGCACCGCGCGTCAGGAAGTGGTTGCCGGTCTGACGACCTTCCTGGCCATGGTTTACTCCGTGATCGTGGTGCCAGGCATGCTCGGCAAAGCCGGTTTCCCGCCGGCAGCGGTCTTTGTTGCCACCTGTCTGGTTGCCGGCGTCGGCTCCATCGTTATGGGTCTGTGGGCCAACCTGCCGCTGGCCATCGGCTGCGCCATCTCTCTGACCGCGTTTACTGCGTTCAGCCTGGTGCTGGGCCAGCATATCAGCGTGCCGGTCGCGCTGGGTGCGGTGTTCCTGATGGGTGTGCTCTTTACCATCATCTCTGCCACCGGTATTCGTAGCTGGATCCTGCGCAACCTGCCGCAGGGCGTGGCACACGGCACCGGTATTGGTATCGGCCTGTTCCTGCTGCTGATTGCGGCGAACGGCGTAGGTCTGGTCATTAAAAACCCGCTGGACGGGCTGCCGGTTGCGCTGGGCCATTTCGCCAGCTTCCCGGTGATCATGTCCCTGATTGGCCTGGCGGTAATCATCGGTCTGGAAAAACTGAAAGTGCCGGGCGGGATCCTGCTGACGATTGTTGGCGTCTCCATCGTCGGCCTGATTTTCGATCCGAGCGTGCATTTCTCTGGTGTCTTCGCGATGCCATCCCTGAGCGATGAAAACGGTAACTCGCTGATCGGTAGCCTGGATATCATGGGCGCGCTTAACCCGGTGATCCTGCCAAGCGTGCTGGCGCTGGTGATGACGGCGGTCTTCGACGCTACCGGCACCATCCGTGCAGTCGCGGGGCAGGCTAACCTGCTGGATAAAGACGGTCAGATTATTGATGGCGGCAAAGCGCTGACCACCGACTCCCTGAGCAGCGTATTCTCAGGCCTGGTGGGCGCAGCGCCGGCGGCGGTGTATATCGAATCCGCAGCAGGTACCGCGGCAGGCGGCAAAACCGGCCTGACGGCGATCACCGTTGGCGTGTTGTTCCTGTTGATCCTGTTCCTCTCGCCGCTCTCTTACCTGGTTCCGGCCTACGCAACGGCCCCTGCGCTGATGTACGTTGGCCTGCTGATGCTGAGCAACGTAGCGAAAATCGATTTTGCCGATTTCGTTGACGCGATGGCGGGGCTGATCACCGCCGTGTTTATCGTGCTGACCTGTAACATTGTTACCGGCATCATGATTGGCTTTGCTTCGCTGGTGATTGGTCGTCTGGTCTCGGGCGAATGGCGCAAGCTGAACCTTGGCACCGTGATTATCGCTATCGCACTGGTGGCGTTCTATGCGGGTGGCTGGGCAATCTAAGCTGTCAACTGCTTAAAAAGACGGGTGGCTCAGGCCGCCCGTTTTCATTTTCGGAACACATCTCGTTGCCTTATGCGTTACTCTGGGGACGATACACTGTGGCAAGATGCCAATGAGTTAAACGTACAGAAATCTCGCAAACAGGGAACGCATGGAAATCTTCTTCACAATACTTATCATGACCCTTTTGGTCTCCCTTTCCGGGGTAGTCACCCGCGTACTGCCCTTCCAGTTACCGCTGCCGCTAATGCAGATAGCCATCGGTGCTCTGCTGGCGTGGCCCACGTTCGGATTGCATGTCGAGTTTGATCCTGAACTGTTTCTGGTGCTGTTTATCCCCCCCTTGCTGTTCGCCGACGGCTGGAAAACGCCCACCCGCGAATTTCTTGAACATGGCCGGGAGATCTTCGGTCTGGCGCTGGCGCTGGTCGTCGTCACCGTGGTGGGGATTGGCTTTCTCATCTACTGGGTGGTGCCGGGTATCCCGCTGATCCCGGCGTTTGCGCTGGCGGCGGTACTGTCGCCGACCGATGCCGTGGCGCTGTCCGGTATCGTCGGTGAAGGGCGCATACCGAAAAAAATCATGGGTATCCTGCAGGGCGAGGCGCTGATGAACGACGCCTCCGGCCTGGTCGCACTGAAATTTGCCGTTGCCGTGGCGATGGGCACCATGGTCTTCACCATCGGCGGCGCGACCGTTGAATTCTTTAAAGTGGCGATTGGCGGCATTATTGCCGGGTTTGTGGTGAGCTGGCTGTACGGCCGCTCGCTGCGCTTCCTCAGCCGCTGGGGCGGTGACGAACCCGCCACGCAAATCCTGCTGCTGTTCCTGCTGCCGTTCGCCTCGTACCTGATTGCGGAACACCTTGGCGTATCGGGCATTCTGGCGGCGGTGGCGGCGGGGATGACCATCACCCGTTCCGGGGTGATGCGCTCTGCGCCGCTGGCTATGCGTCTGCGCGCCAACAGTACCTGGGCAATGCTGGAGTTTGTCTTTAACGGCATGGTATTCCTGCTGTTGGGCCTGCAGCTGCCGGGCATTCTTGAGTCGTCGCTGGTGGCGGCAGAGGCTGACCCGAACGTCGAAACCTGGATGCTGTTCACCGATATCGTGCTGATTTACGCCGCGCTGATGCTGGTACGTTTTGGCTGGCTGTGGACGATGAAAAACTTCAGCATGCGTTTCCTGAAAAAGAAACCGATGGAATTTGGCTCCTGGTCCACCCGTGAACTGCTGATTTCCACCTTTGCCGGGGTGCGTGGGGCCATCACGCTGGCCGGTGTGCTCTCCATTCCGCTGCTGCTGCCTACCGGTGACGTCTTCCCGGCCCGCTATGAGCTGGTGTTCCTTGCCGCCGGGGTAATCCTCTTCTCACTGTTTGTCGGCGTGGTGATGCTGCCGATCCTGCTGCAACACATGGAGGTGGGCGATCACGTTCAGCAGCATAAAGAGGCGCGGATTGCCCGGGCGGCAACGGCTGAAGTGGCAATCGTCGCTATCCAGAAGATGGAGGAGCGTCTGGCCGCTGATACCGAAGAAAACATCGATACTCAGCTGCTGAAAGAGGTGAGTTCCCGGGTTATTGGTAACCTGCGCCGCCGCGCGGATGGCCGCAACGACGCGGAGAGCTCGCTGCTGGAAGAGAATCTCGAACGCCGCTTCCGCCTGGCCGCGCTGCGCTCTGAGCGCGCAGAGCTGTACCATCTGCGCGCCACCCGGGAGATCAGCAACGAGACGCTGCAGAAACTCCTGCACGATCTCGATTTGATGGAAGCGTTGTTGATTGAGAAGCAGTAGTGCGGCCTGACGCCCTCACCCCGGACTGTACACCCGCGGGGTTGAGGGATCCCCACAAAATAATTGGCACGGTCTGCTCCCTCTCCATTCAGGGAGAGGGCTGGGGTGAGGGGGAGCATGCGGCTCCGGTGGTGGTTCCGTTCACTTTAAGTGTTGTGCTTCTCTGTCAGTCGCGTCACCCGTGAACGTGCCAGGGCGGCTCAATCGCCACCGCTACCCGGGCTCCCGGCAAGAAAATCGCCGCTTCGCGGTACCCTCAGCTTATTCCTTTCGGCTTCGGGTCGGGCGCGATCCTACATCCATGTAGGTCACGCCCTCTCGGCGCATCCCTGCGCCTTGCCCCGGCCTACAGGAAGCGCTTCGGCGATTTTCAGCCGGACAAGGTAGTCGCTGTAAGTCTCTTATTATCCTGCAATTATTCCATTGCTTTAAGGATAAGAAAATTACTGGGGATTCCTCAGCCCGCGGGTAGAGAGAGAAGACATCAAAAACGGTAACCCGGTGGTTACCGTTTTGCTTTTACCTTGAAACCCAAAACCCTTCACAGCATTTCAGCCACGCCTGGGCGCTGTGCGACAGATAGACCCCCTCCCGCCAGATCATCCCCAGCTGCCAGTGCAGATCGCTCTGCAGCGGGATCCAGCGCAGCGTGTTTTTATCCAGCCGCTCGCAGATGGGCTGTGGCAATATCGCAATCCCTACCCCTGCCTGCACCATCGCCGCCAGAAAGTCCCACTGCCCACTGCGCACCGCGATGCGCGGTTTGACGCCGTGCTGGCTGAAGAGCTGCATCAGCTGGCGGCTGAGGGCAAAATCTTCGTTGTAGATCAGTAACGGGTGCTCGGCCAGCAGCTCAGGATTGATAGTGTCGAGCGACAACCAGTTGCCGGAGCGCGGTACCAGCACGCACAGGGGATGGCTGAACAGCGGCAGCGCCGTCAGACCGCTGTCCTCCTCCACCGGGAGGGCGGTCATCGCCAGATCCAGCTCGCCGTTGATCACCGCCTGCTGGACGGTTAAGCCGCCAAATTCAGAAATTTTTAGCTCCACGCCGGGATAGCGCTGGCGAAACAGGCCGATGGGTCCGGCCATCATCATCCCCACCATCGGCGGGATCCCGAGGCGCAGTATCCCCTTGTTGAGGTGGTTGATGTCGCCAAGCTCGGCCTCCAGCTGGCGAAACTCCGCGAGGATCGCCAGCCCGCGCTCAAACACCACCCGGCCGGTGTCGGTTAACAGCAGCTTGCGTCCGTCGCGGATCAGCAGGGTGCAGTTGAGCTCATCTTCGAGGTTTTTCAGCATCTTGCTGATGGTGGGTTGGGTGACAAATAGCTTCTCCGCTGCGCGGGTAAAACTCTGCTGACGAACCACTTCGACAAAGTAACGCAGCGTTCTTATGTCCATGATTATTCCTCGAAACTATACCTTTGATGATTTTAATTCATTTCTGTCAGCTACGTGCGCTCACTATACTGGCGCCTCGTCTCATTTTAAGGAATTCACCATGACCGTGGCGTCAGTTCGCGTTACGCCTGCCGTTGTGCAACGACTCCAGGTACCGGTTCAGGTACTGCTGTACGCGGCTCTTTTCGTCTTTGCTGAATACCTTGTCGACTGGCTGCATCTGCCGCTCCCGGCCAATCTGGTGGGGATGGTGCTGATGTTCAGCCTGATCCTGTGCCGTATTATCCCCCTGCGCTGGGTGCGGGCCGGTTCCCGCTGGCTGTTGGCCGAAATGCTGTTGTTTTTTGTCCCGGCGGTGGTGGCAGTGGTGAATTATGCCCAGCTTCTGCTGGTGGATGGCTGGCGCATCTTCGCGGTGATCGCCCTGAGCACCCTGATGGTGCTGGGCTCTACCGCGTGGGTGGTGGATAAAGTCTACCGCTTTGAAATCCGCAGGCAGAAGCATGACTAATTTTCAGATTAGCGTGCTGTGCCTGGCTGTTACCCTGGTGCTCTACTTCGCCAATAAACGTCTGTATCGCCGTTTCCCAAAGCTGCCGCTGATGCCGCTGGTCCTTACGCCGCTGTTACTGGTGATGATGCTGGTTTGGGGGCATATCTCCTGGCAGAACTATATCGGCGAATCGCACTGGCTGCTGTGGCTGCTCGGCCCGGCAACCATCGCCTTTGCCGTACCGGTGTATGACAATCTCGCCATCATCAAACGCCACTGGATGTCGCTCTCTGCTGGTGTATTAACGGCAACCGTGGTGGCGGTGACCAGCTCCGTGTGGCTGGCGCGGCTGTTTACCCTGTCGGATGAGATCCAGCGTAGCCTGGCGGTGCGCTCCGTGACCACGCCGTTTGCGCTGGCGGCGGCAAAACCGCTCGGCGGACAGCCGGATCTGGTGGCCCTGTTCGTGGTGGTGACCGGGGTATTTGGCATGGCGGTGGGGGATATGCTGTTTTTGCGCCTCGCCATCCGTGAAGGGATGGCGAAAGGCGCCGGGTTTGGTGCGGCATCTCACGGCGCGGGCACCGCACGCTCTTATGAGCTGGGCCCGCAGGAGGGCGTGGTGGCAAGCCTGGTGATGATGCTCTCCGGGGTGGTGATGGTGTTGATTGCCCCGCTGGTGGCATGGATGATGTTCTGAGCCGCCTTATGACTAACGGTTCAGACGCCGCACAATGCGCTCCACCTGCTGGCGGAAATCGGCCGCCACCTGAGCAGGGGTCTGCTTGCCCTGGTCCAGTTTTTCGCGCGCGGCGGTGAACTGGTCGATCACCTGCAAATCCTCGATATACGGCGTGGCGACGACGGTGGTGTGTAACGACTGCGCCTGACGCAATCCGGCAATCACTGGATCGTTCGGGTCAATCACCCCTTTCTCGGATAGCAGCGTTTCTGCCCCCTTGTTGAGCGGGATACCGCGCTCCAGCCCTAGCGCCTCGACCGACTGTGGATCGTTAAGCAGGAAGTTGACGAGGATCGCCGCCTCTTTTGGATGTTTGGTGGATTTCGCCACCGACAGCATCTGCGCCGTTTTGAAGTACACACCAGACTCGGTGCTGCCGGGCTGCATGACGTAGTCGCCCAGCACCAGCTTCGCCGGTGGGGTCATGTTGTTGGCGAACATACGGATGGTGATGTTCCAGGTGAACAGGCCGCCCCATTCGCCGTTGATCCACGGCTTCATCTCATACAGGTTGCCTTTGCCGTAAGAGGAGAGGGTCTTAGGTGATGGCAACACATGGTCGTCGCTCAGGCGTTTCACAAAGCTGAAGGCCTCGCTCCACTGCGCCTCGTTCCAGGCAAAGGTGCCGTCGCTGTTGAACATCGGCTTCTGATGCGTCTGCATCATCCAGGCATTGAGCAGCAGAATGACGTCCTGATCGACCATGGCGTAAGGGTAATAGTTGTTGCCGAGCTTTTGCTGGAACACTTTCCCGGCGGCAAAGAACTCATCCCAGTTTTTCGGGTACGCCAGCCCGGCTTTTTGCCAGGTGAGATCGTTGTAGTAAAACACCGGCGCGTTGACCGAGATCGGCAGGCCGTTGAGCTTGCCTTTGATGGTCGTGGATTGCAGGTCGTTGGCCTGATACTGGCTTAAATCCAGCCCCGCCTTCAACTTGTCGAGATCGTAATAGCCGTCGCCGTTTTTGGAAAAGAGGATCAGCCACGGCCAGTTGGTTTGCATCACGTCCGGCTCGGTGCCGCTGGCCATCTGGGTGGTCAGGCGCGAAAGGTGCCCGTCCCAGCCGGTATATTCGGCCTTCACTTTGATATCCGGATGCGTCTTCTCAAAAGCCTCCAGCGCCTTCAGCGTGGCCTGATGGCGGCTGTTGCCCCCCCACCAAGACATGCGTAACTCAACGGGCTGCGCCCAGGCAGCGGTACAGGAAAATAACAGCGATGCGATGACACCTGATACGAGTTTACTCATTATTGTCTCCAGGACTTTTATTATTAAACAGGTGAGTAACGGCTCAATACTGACCCCTCTCCGGCGCAGCCCTCTGCCGCGCCGGGATACGGTACTTAAGGTTTCGCCAGGCGCGACACCAGCTCAAACTCCTTAAAATTCACCGGACGCTGCTGCTGCATCGAGATATTGCCCGCAATCCCGGTGAGGATCGACATCGCCCCCGCGCGATGGTCGGCCGCCCGCTGCAGTGGGTCGTTGCCAGGCTGGCCGAACAAATCGGCCAGCATCGCGTTATCGCCGCCGCCGTGGCCGCCTTCGCCGAGGCTAAATTCCGCTTTCCAGGGTTCGGCAAACATCGGGAAGACGGTGATATCGCAGGCTTCCAGGCTGCCCTCTTCGGCGCGTTTCCCCCCGGCGTTGACGTAGGACTTCTCGACAATTTTCATCTCAAGACGGCCTTCGGTACCGTTAAAGACCACGTTCAGCCCTTCCCACGGCAGGTAGGCGTTCAGGGAGTAGGTCAGCTGCACCTGGTTCTGGTATTTCACCAGCACCGACATCGTGTCTTCGATGGTGATACCGTCGCTGAACACGCTCTGGTCGCGGAAGTAGTTATCTTCATGCTCGGCGTCCAGATACAGCGCTTTAAGCTGGGCGTTGTCCGCCATATGCAGCGCGAACGGGTCATCTTGCGCTTCGGCAAAGCCGTGGGCGCGTGGGTAGAACTGCGTCACCCCGCGCTTCTCGGCGTTCTCTTTGCCGTAGAACTGCAGGCTGCCTTCGGCGTAAACGCGTTCCGGATAGCTGCCGAGCCAGAAGTTCATCAGGTCAAAGTGGTGGGTGGATTTATGCACCAGCAGGCCGCCGCTGTTGCGTTTTTCACGGTGCCAGCGGCGGAAGTAGTCCGCGCCGTGCTCGGTATTCAGCAGCCACTCAAAGTGAACGGAGGTGACGTTGCCAATTGCGCCCTGCATTAGCAGCTCGCGCACTTTGCTGTGGTGCGGGGCGTAGCGGTAGTTGAAGGCTACGCGCACGGTGTGGCCGGTCTCTTCGATGGCATCGAGAATACGCAGGGCGCGCTGTTCGTCGATGGTCATCGGTTTTTCGGTGATCACATCGCAGCCCGCGTGCAGGGCGCGGACGATATAATCATCGTGGGTGCGGTCCATGGTGGTGACGATGACAATATCCGGCCGCGTTTCGCGGATCATCTCTGCAAACTGCGCCGCTTTCCAGGTGGAGACCGGCTCCGCGCCTTCGTTTTTTAACAGTTGGTTGGCGTAGTCCATTCGCGTCTGATTAGTATCGCAAAATGCGACCATTCTGGCATTATCACGCCAGGCACCACCGATGGCGGAAATATATAAACCGGCACGACCCCCGGTACCGACTAATGCATATTTTTTCATGGCATCCTCAATTAAGATATCAACTCAAATAGCAGCAAGGTGACGCCATGAAACGTATTCCGCATCAACTGATGGAGCTGAACAGCACTTTTATCTGGCACTGGCCCTGGTTTATTCAGGGCGTTAAAAGCGCGAAACAGCATGGTTTCACTGGGATCATCCTGCACCAACAGGAACTGCTTTCTGTTCTTGCGACGCCCTCGCCGTTAAGTCAGAAACTTAACGTCGAGAACTTAATTCATCAGCAACATTACGCGTTGCAGTATTTAAAACGCGTCGACCGTTATCTGGCGGACAATAATTTATCGTTCTGGCTGCAGGGTGAAGCCGCGCCAAATGACGACATTATTAAGCGTAAATTTCCCGAACTAACCTTCGATGAAAAAAGCGCCCCGGATTTCTGGCAGCATTTCTATTCGGCAATATTGCATCCGCTATTACATTCGCTGCCACATCTCAGCGGACTTATTCTCAGTCTGACGACGCCGGACTTTCAGACCACCCGCTGGCAGCAAAGCCTGCATGATGTCTGGAGCCTGCTGCGCGGCCAGGGCAAAAAGCTGGTGCTGCGCGACTTTATCGATGACAGCTGGCCGCGACAGCAGCTGTCCAACATTCTGGCGACCTTGCCGGACGACGTGCGCGCCTCGATCAAAGCCACGGAGCTGGATTACCACCCCGGTTTTGCCAACCATCCCCACATCGCCACGCTGCCGGGGCATAAAAAGTGGATCGAGTACGATCTCTTCGGCACCGGCTACGGCTGGACCGCGCTGCCATGCTATCTGGCCGATGAAATCAGCGGCCGCTTAAGTTGGGCGCTGAGCGCCGCAGAAAACGAAGTTGAAGCCGTGACCTCGCGCGTTAGCTGGCAGTGGCTGCCCGACAGCCGGGTTATGGATTCCGCCAACGCTATCAATCTGTTCGGCCTGACCGCCGCCAACCAGACCGCCGATTCGACGCTGCCCGCCCCCTTTGAGCGCTGGGCCGAACATCATCAGCTTGGCTTTCGATCCCTGCAGGATAAACATCAGCTCGATGCGATCCTGCGTGCCAGCTACGACTGGCTGTGTAAAACACCCAACTTCCTCGGGCGACGGCTGCACTATCAAAGCCAGATCCCCGAGAGCGTGGCCCAGGCGCAGCTGCTGCTGCATATGGACACCCGCAGTGCCAACTGGATGCACGCCTGGCAGCCGCTGATGCCCACCGACGATCCTGCGCTGGGCAAAGAGCAGCGCGAGCGGGTGGCGCTGGAAAAAGAGGCCGCCTGCTTCCTGGCGTCGCGCACGGTGCTAAACCTGCGTGAACTGATGCCGCGGATAACTTGCCCGGACGACACGCTGGAGATCCTGCTGGCCGCCTGGCGCAGCGCCGAAATCTACAGCCAGATGTTCTCCCATGTCGCCGCTGCGATGACCGATGTCCTGTGGCTCGACCATTACGGCGCTGACAGCCTGCCTGCTGATACCCTGTCGCAGCATCAGCAACAATTACTGCGCTACTCCGATACCCTGGAACGCTGGCTGGTGAACCCGCCCGCCAGCGGCCCGCTGTTTCTGCCGCTGCTGCTGAATCCCGAACGCCTGAACCGTTTCGCCCGCAGTCTGAGCAAGTCGCTGTGATATAAGAATAAAAACTGTGGCTGGAGTTGTCTGTAGGGGGGGCAGAGCGAAAGCTGAGGATTGGCGTGAAAACCGGGAAAGTGTGATGGCCTTTGCGAATCACAGATAAAGCTTGTGATACGCATCGGCTTTTTTGGTTCCGGTGACGTGATAAACGTCACCAGAAGGGGAAAAAAGTGTGATCCCCGACCAGCGGCCGGGGAGGGGGATTAGTGTGCGCGGCCCTGCTCGACACCCAGACCGGTTTGCGAGCGGATAAACTGGGCGCGGAACTGACCACGCTCCAGGTTGCCTGCCGGGGAGTTATCGGTAGCCGAGAAGAACCAGATCCCGATAAACGCCACCGCAATGGAGAACAGCGCCGGGTATTCATACGGGAAGATGGCCGTGGCATGACCGAGGATTTTCACCCAGATGGTCGGACCGAGCACCATCAGGATCACTGCCGTCATCAGCCCCAGCCAGCCGCCAATCATCGCCCCACGGGTGGTCAGTTTTGACCAGTACATGGAGAGCAAAATGATCGGGAAGTTACAGCTCGCCGCAATCGAGAAGGCCAGACCCACCATAAAGGCGATGTTCTGATTCTCGAACAGGATCCCCAGCAGGATCGCCACTACGCCCAGCACCAGCACGGTGATTTTAGAGACGCGCAGTTCATCACGCTCGCTGGCACCTTTACGGAACACGTTGGCGTACAGGTCATGGGATACCGCAGAGGCGCCCGCCAGCGTCAGACCAGCAACCACGGCCAGAATGGTGGCAAAAGCGACCGCCGAGATAAAGCCGAGGAACAGGTTGCCGCCCACCGCATCGGCCAGATGGACCGCTGCCATGTTATTGCCGCCAATCAGCGCGCCCGCAGCATCTTTAAACGCCGGGTTCGCCCCCACCAGCATGATGGCGCCAAAGCCGATGATAAAGGTCAGGATGTAGAAGTAACCCATAAAACCGGTGGCATAGAAGACGCTCTTACGCGCTTCGCGGGCATCGCTCACGGTGAAGAAACGCATCAGGATATGCGGCAGACCGGCGGTACCGAACATCAGACCAAGACCAAGCGACAGCGCGGATATCGGATCCTGCACCAGCCCGCCCGGACTCATGATTGCTGCCCCTTTCGGGTGGACCGCCATCGCTTCAGTAAACAGGTTATTGAAGCTGAATCCGACGTGTTTCATCACCATAAAGGCCATAAAGCTGGCGCCGAACAGCAGCAGAACCGCCTTAATAATCTGTACCCAGGTGGTGGCAAGCATGCCGCCAAACAGCACGTACATCACCATCAGCACGCCCACCAACACGACTGCAACGTGGTAGTTCAGGCCGAACAGCAGCTGGATAAGTTTACCGGCACCGACCATCTGCGCGATCAGATACAGGGCGACCACCACCAGCGAGCCACAGGCTGACAGGGTACGGATGGGACCCTGCTTAAGGCGATAGGACGCCACATCGGCAAAGGTATATTTACCCAGGTTACGCAGACGCTCAGCAATCAGGAACAGAATGATTGGCCAGCCCACCAGGAAACCCAGGGAGTAGATCAACCCGTCATACCCGGAGGTATACACCAGCGCGGAGATCCCGAGGAACGACGCGGCAGACATATAGTCGCCCGCAATCGCCAGCCCGTTCTGGAAGCCGGTAATATTCCCGCCCGCTGTGTAATAGTCATTACGTGAACGCACGCGTTTAGACGCCCAGTAGGTGATCCCGAGGGTAAACACCACAAACACCAGGAACATCACGATCGCCTGCCAGTTGGTTGGTTGGCGCTGGACTGCACCCGTAAGGGCATCCGCCGCGTTGGCGGCGAGGGGGAGCGTGGCGGCGAGCGCCGTCAGGACTCTCTTCATGATACTTTTACCTCGCGCAGTACAGCCTTATTCAGACGGTCAAACTCGCCGTTCGCCCGCCAGATATACACCCCGGTCAGGGCGAAGGAGATCAGAATCACCCCCACGCCAATCGGGATCCCGCGGGTGACGCTGGTTCCCGCATGCAGTGGCGTCCCCAGCCAGCCAGGCGCAAAGGCAATCAGTAAAATAAAGCTGATGTACACAGCCAACATGATGATAGATAACGTGAAGGCAAACCGTTGCCGCTTATCGACGAGCTCCCTGTAGTGCGCACTATTCTCTATCTGCAGACAAATATTCTCATTCATCACAGAGTCTCCAGCGTTTTTTGTAGGGTAGTGGTTTTTATTATTCCCTCTCCCCGGAAGGAGAGGGTGAGGGCGAGGGCATCAGACCCTCTCCCAGGGGGAGAGGGAGAAAAACGGTGTTACGACGGCATGGCGATGGCTTGCTTCTCTTCAAGCAGTTTTTCCACCACACCTGGATCGGCCAGGGTTGAGGTATCGCCCAGGTTACTGGTATCGCCCGCGGCGATTTTGCGCAGGATACGGCGCATGATCTTGCCGGAGCGGGTTTTTGGCAGTGAGTCGGTCCAGTGCAGCACGTCAGGAGTGGCTAGCGGGCCGATCTCTTTACGCACCCAGTTACGCACTTCGGTATACAGCGCTGGCGACGGCTCTTCGCCGTGGTTCAGGGTGACGTAGGCGTAGATCGCCTGGCCTTTAATGTTGTGCGGAATGCCGACCACGGCTGCTTCGGCAATCTTCGGATGCGACACCAGCGCTGATTCAATTTCTGCGGTTCCCAGACGGTGGCCGGAGACGTTCAGCACGTCATCCACGCGTCCGGTGATCCAGTAGTAACCGTCCTCATCCCGGCGCGCGCCGTCGCCGCTGAAGTACATGTTTTTAAAGGTGGAGAAGTAGGTCTGCTCGAAGCGGTCGTGATCGCCAAACAGGGTGCGCGCCTGACCCGGCCAGGAGTCGGTGATCACCAGGTTGCCTTCGTTGACGCCCTCCAGCTGAGTGCCTTCGTTATCCACCAGCGCAGGCTGGACGCCAAAGAACGGACGGGTTGCTGAACCGGCTTTCAGCTGGGTGGCGCCGGGCAGCGGAGTGATCATAAAGCCGCCGGTCTCGGTCTGCCACCAGGTATCCACCACCGGGCACTTCTCGTTGCCGATCTTCTTCCAGTACCACTCCCAGGCTTCCGGGTTGATCGGCTCGCCCACGGAACCGAGGATGCGCAGGGAAGAGCGGTCGGTGCCTTCGATGGCCTTGTCGCCCTCGGCCATCAGCGCGCGGATGGCGGTTGGCGCGGTGTAGAGAATATTGACCTGGTGTTTGTCCACCACCTGGCTCATTCGCGCCGGAGTTGGCCAGTTGGGTACGCCTTCAAACATCAGGGTCGTGGCGCCGCAGGCCAGCGGGCCGTACAGCAGATAGCTGTGACCGGTGACCCAGCCCACATCGGCGGTACACCAGTAGATATCACCCTGATGGTAATCAAAGACATATTTAAAGGTGGTGGCGGCATACACCAGATAGCCGCCGGTGGTATGCAGAACGCCTTTCGGTTTGCCGGTGGAGCCCGAGGTATACAGGATAAAGAGTGGATCTTCTGCGTTCATTGCTTCCGGCTGGTGCTGGTCGCTGGCTTGCTCAATCAGGTCGCTCCACCACAGGTCGCGTCCCTCATGCCATTCCACGGCGTTGCCGGTACGTTTGAGCACAATCACGCTGTTAACGCTGTTCACATTCGGGTTTTTCAGCGCGTCATCGACGTTTTTCTTCAGCGGAACCGCGCGACCGGCACGCACGCCTTCATCGGCGGTGATCACCAGTTTTGAGCTGGAGTCGATAATGCGTCCGGCGACCGCTTCCGGCGAGAACCCGCCGAAGATCACTGAATGCACGGCACCGATGCGGGCACACGCCAGCATTGCCACGGCGGCTTCCGGCACCATTGGCATGTAAATCGCGACGACATCGCCTTTTTTGATGCCTTGCGCCAGCAGCACGTTGGCAAAGCGGCAGACGTCGCGGTGCAGTTCACGGTAGGTAATATGCTTGCTCTGGGTGGCGTCATCGCCTTCCCAGATAATGGCCGTCTGGTCACCGCGCTCAGCGAGATGGCGATCCAGGCAGTTGGCGGCCAGGTTCAGGGTACCGTCTTCATACCATTTAATAGAGACGTTACCGGGGGCAAAAGAGGTGTTCTTAACCGTTTTATAGGGGGTAATCCAATCGAGGATTTTGCCCTGTTCGCCCCAGAAGGCGTCAGGATTGCTGATGGATTGCTGATATTGCTCCTGGTATTGCTCCGGATTGATCAGGCAACGGTCCGCAATATTGGCGGGAATGTCGTGTTTGTGGACTTGGCTCATGGCTTTTGTTCTCCTTGTTGAATGTTAATAATATGTCGCATAAAAGTTAATTACAGAGGGCTGGTCAGCTTTGTTTACTATTTGGGCGGCAGATCACGAGAAAATTGTGGAGTTCAAAAAATAAGCAAATGACACTTTCAAGAAAAATAATTGCCTAAAACGATTATTTACATTTGTGGATAAAAAAGGGTTTTTATAACAAAAGGTTATTAACCATGACTAATATAAATTAGCGTAATAACCTCATTTGTCAGTCAAATGCCTTGTTGTTAAAGGCTTGCGCAGCATGCCGTGCAAATGGTACTGATACGGCGCGTTAAAAAACCCCATAAATGAACGCAACACAATTCATACCCTTTCAGTATGTGTCGTCCCCGCCGTTTTACGAGTACGAACACTTCATTGAGGAAGTCTCTTGTTATGAAAAATTTGAAAGTCAGCCTGGCCTGGCAAATTTTGCTGGCCCTTGTGCTGGGTATCTTGCTGGGTAGTTATCTGCATTATCACAGCGACAGCCGTGAATGGCTGGTCGTGAATATGCTGTCGCCTGCAGGCGATATCTTTATCCACCTGATTAAAATGATTGTTGTCCCGATTGTGATTTCGACGCTGGTGGTCGGCATTGCAGGGGTGGGCGATGCGAAGCAGCTTGGGCGTATCGGCGCGAAAACTATCCTTTATTTCGAAGTGATCACTACGGTGGCGATCGTTCTCGGCATCACGCTGGCGAACGTCTTCCAGCCAGGCTCGGGCATTGATATGTCGCAGCTGGCGACGGTGGATATTTCGAAATACCAAAGCACCACGGCGGACGTGCAGAGCCACGCGCATGGCCTGATGGGGACCATCCTGTCACTGGTTCCGACCAACATTGTGGCGTCGATGGCGAAGGGCGAGATGCTGCCGATCATCTTCTTCTCGGTGCTGTTTGGTCTGGGGCTTTCCTCCCTGCCGGCGACGCATCGCGAACCGCTGGTGACCGTGTTCCGTTCTATTTCCGAAACCATGTTTAAAGTCACCCACATGGTGATGCGCTATGCGCCAGTGGGCGTGTTTGCGTTAATTGCCGTTACTGTGGCGAACTTCGGTTTTGCTTCCCTGTGGCCGCTGGCGAAGCTGGTTCTGCTGGTGCACTTCGCGATCCTGTTCTTCGCGCTGGTGGTGCTGGGACTGGTGGCACGGATTTGTGGCCTGAGCATCTGGATTTTGATCCGCATCCTAAAAGACGAGCTGATTCTGGCGTACTCCACCGCCAGCTCCGAGAGCGTGCTGCCGCGTATTATTGAGAAGATGGAAGCCTATGGGGCGCCTGCGTCGATCACCAGCTTCGTGGTGCCGACCGGTTACTCGTTCAACCTTGATGGTTCGACGCTGTACCAGAGTATTGCTGCTATCTTTATTGCCCAGCTGTATGGGATCGATCTCTCCCTGTGGCAGGAAATCGTCCTTGTGCTGACCTTAATGGTGACGTCGAAGGGGATTGCCGGTGTGCCGGGTGTCTCGTTTGTGGTACTGCTGGCAACGCTCGGTAGCGTAGGCATTCCGCTGGAAGGGCTGGCGTTTATCGCCGGTGTTGACCGTATTCTCGACATGGCGCGTACCGCGCTGAACGTGGTCGGCAACGCGCTGGCGGTGCTGGTGATTGCCAAATGGGAACACCAGTTCGACAGCAAGAAAGCGCGGGCTTATGAACGTGAAATGCTGGGCCGCTTCGATAAGACGGCGGATCAGTAAGACAGAACCATCCTCTCCCCCAGGGGAGAGGATGGGAAATTACTCCCCGCTTAACGTCTCAAACTCTTCGCATCCTGTATCAAACCCTTCGCTACAGCTCAGATTTAACCAGTACAGCGCCTTCTGTTTGTTGGGGGTGATAAACCCAACTTCCCCCTGCTGAAACACTTTGCCCGCCCAGTACTCCGCATAGCCCGTGCGCGAGAGGGTGGAACTGCGCTTAAACCAGGTGGTGGCCTGGGCGTCATCCTGGGCGACTTCCACGCCGTTGGCATAAATCAGCCCCAGCAGCAGCTGCGCATCCACCGCGGCGTCATCCTCGGTGTTTTCTGCGGCTTTCTCCAGCAGGCTCAGCGCCTGCGGGTAGTCGGTTTTACCGGCCTGGGTATTCACCAGCAGTCGCGCCAGCATCACCGCGCCCGGCGCGCTGCCCGCCACCATCGCCTGCTGTGCCAGCCCCTTCGCCTGGACCAAATCGCCATGCTTAAACTTGATTTGCGACAGCAGCGCCATGGCGTCGACGTCACCGCCGGTGGCTGCTTTTTCGGCCCACTGTTCGGCCTGCTTATCATCGCCGGAGCTGTAATAGGTTTCGGCCAAATAATACTGGGCGCGGCTGTCACCGGCCTGGGCCTGTGCCAGGTACGGACTGCCAATCTCCTCGGCAAATGCCTGTGAGGATAAAAGTAACAACAAGAGATAAAGATGTTTCATATGCTTTTTTCGTCTGGGTACATTGCGCGAGTATAAGCGCGGTACGAGAAGAAAAAAAAGTGTCTTAGTCCCTCAACATCTAATAAGCCGGGCGGGTGATCCCGCCCCTTTTTCCCACTTTCCATTCATTAATTGTCAGCCCATCGCGGTTTCGCGTAAGCGGTTTTTGAGTTGGGTATACTCCTCGATAACATATTGCTCAGCGGAAGACTGATCGGCGATAGGTTCTACGCGCACGGCACAATATTTATATTCCGGCGTTTTGGTTATCGGGCTTAAGTTTTCCGTCACCAGCTCGTTGCAGGCGCCAATCCACCACTGGTAGGTCATGTACACGGCCCCAGGGTTTGTCCGATCGCTAACCTGAGCCCGGGTGATGACCCGGCCTTTGCGCGAATTGACCCACACCAGCGCCTCATCCTCAACGCCGAGGCGTGCAGCATCGTCGGTGTTGATCTGTACATAGCCGGGTTCATCGGCCAGCGTTGAGAGGGCCGCGCAGTTGCCGGTCATCGAGCGACAGGAGTAATGCCCCACCTCGCGCACGGTAGAGAGCACCAGCGGATAGTCAGCATCGAGCTTATCCCTCGGTGCCATCCAGTCGCAGGTGAAGAACTGCGCCAGCCCGTTCGGGGTGTCGAAGCGCTCTTCGAACAGGAACGAGGTTCCCTGGTCGTCCGGGGATTCATCCCGGCACGGCCACTGGATATACCCCAGCTCACCCATTTTTTCGTAGGTCGCCCCTTTGAACCCCGGGCACAGCTGGCGCAGTTCATCCCAGATCTGCTGGGTGTTGTCGTAGTGCATCGGATACCCCATTCGGGTGGCGATCTCACTGATAATCTGCCAGTCGGTTTTCAGATCCCACTGGGGTTCTACCGCTTTAAAGAAGCGCTGGAAGCCACGGTCTGCGGCGGTATAAACCCCTTCATGCTCGCCCCACGAGGTGGACGGCAGGACAACATCCGCCACTGCCGCGGTTTTGGTCATAAAGATGTCCTGCACAATCACCAGCTCCAGGTCATCAAAGGCTTTACGCACCGCCGACAGCTCGGCATCGGTTTGCAGCGGATCTTCCCCCATGATGTACGCCGCGCGCACCTCTCCGTGCGCAACGCGGTGCGGCAGCTCGCTGATGCGATACCCGGTATGCGCAGGCAGGCTCCCCACGCCCCAGGCGCTGGCGAATTTCTCGCGGTTTTCCGGGTACTTCACAAACTGGTAGCCCGGGAAGGTATCCGGCAGGGCGCCCATGTCGCAGGCACCCTGCACGTTATTTTGCCCGCGTACCGGGTTGACCCCGACGTGGGCTTTGCCGAGATTGCCGGTCAGCATCGCGAGGCTGGTCAGCGAGCGTACGGTCTCCACCCCCTGCCAGAACTGGGTCACGCCCATGCCCCACAGCAGCGTCGCAGTTTTGGCCCCGGCGTACAGGCGCGCCGCCTGGCGGATCTGCTGTGCGCTGACGCCGGTGACGGCCTCGACCGACTCCGGCGTGTAGCCCTCGACTATTTGACGGTATTCATCAAAGCCTTCGGTGCGGGCCGCGATAAATGCCGGGTCATACAGCCTCTCGGCAATAATGACGTGGCCAATCGCATTCAGCAGGGCGATGTTCGACCCGTTGCGTAGCGCGATGTGCAGGTCGGCAATGCGCGCGCTTTCTATCCGGCGCGGATCGCAGACGATAATTTTGGCCCCGTTGTGCTTCGCACGCAGAATATGGTTTGCGACGATAGGGTGCGAATCCGCCGGGTTATAGCCAAAAATGAACACCAAATCGGTGTTATCAATCTCGTTGATGGCATTGCTCATAGCGCCATTACCGACCGACTGGTGCAGACCTGCAACCGAGGGGCCGTGTCAGACGCGCGCGCAGCAGTCGACGTTATTGGTACCAATTACGGCGCGGGCAAATTTTTGCATCAGGTAGTTGGTTTCATTCCCGGTCCCGCGCGAGGAGCCGGTGGTCTGGATGGCATCCGGGCCGTACTGGTCCTTGATGTCGCTCAGGCGGCGGGCGACGTAGTCCAGCGCCTCGTCCCAGGAGACCGACTCCAGCTTGCCGCCGCGCGTGCGGCGAATCATCGGGGTTTTCAGGCGCGGGGTGAGGATCTGGGTATCGTTGATAAAATCCCAGCCGTAGTAGCCTTTCAGGCACAGTTTGCCCTGATTGGTTTTCCCTTCAGCGGCCTCTGCACGCACGATTTTGCCGTTTTCGACCACCAGGTTTATCTTGCAACCCGAGGCGCAATAGGGGCAAACCGTGATGACGTTTTTCATCGCTCTCGCTCCGGTAATTTAAAATAGGCGGTTGTTTTTATTATGCCGTCTTAATGCCACATTCCTGTTGTGGGATCCCCCTGACTTTACGGGTGAATCCTGGTCAATAACCTGACGGAAAGCAGGCAAGGGGCAAAATCCGTCTCTCTTTCAGGGTGGGGATGTGACGGCGGTTGAATATCCGCGAGGGAAACGCCGTTTTGGCTGGAGGCTTGCACAGAATGGGCCAGACTGATCTTTACCCCCTTAATGGAAACCGGCAATGAAACCCGCAATTCTGGTGGTTGATGACGACATCGCAGTCTGCGAGCTGTTACAGGACGTGCTCAACGAGCATGTCTTCACGGTTTACGTGTGCCATACCGGCCAGGATGCCCTGCGTCAGGCGCAGCAGGCACCGGAGATCGCGCTGGTGCTGCTGGATATGATGCTGCCGGATATTAACGGCCTGCAGGTACTGCAGCAGCTGCAAAAACAGCGCCCGGAGCTGCCGGTGGTGATGCTGACCGGGCTGGGCAGTGAATCGGATGTGGTGGTGGGCCTCGAGATGGGCGCGGACGATTACATCGGCAAACCCTTTAACCCCCGGGTGGTGGTGGCGCGGGTCAAAGCCGTGCTGCGGCGCACCGGCGCGCTGGCGGCCGAGCCCGCAGTAACGCGGGCGGCGGGGTTAAGCTTTAACGGCTGGACGCTGGATACCGCCCGCTGTGAACTGGTGGATACCCAGCGCAGCGTGGTTGCCCTGACCCAGGGCGAGTACGGTTTACTGCTGGCGCTCACGCAAAATGCCCGCCGGGTACTGAGCCGTGAGCAGCTGCTGGAGCTGACCCACAGCGAAAGCGCGGAGGTGTTCGACCGCACCATTGACGTGCTGATCATGCGCCTGCGGCGCAAAATTGAAATCAACCCTCATCAGCCCCTGCTAATCAAAACCATTCGTGGGCTGGGCTACGTCTTTGCCGCCGACGTGCAGCACGGGGATCGGGCAGCCTAAGCCTGGCGGTTTTCGTCGATAAACAGCTGCAGCTCCGGCAGCGTTTTTGCTCCGTCGATGGCGTTGGCGGCCAGCAGGCTGGCCCGGGCGCAGGCGTGGGCCATCTGGATGCTCTCCTGCAGCGACAGGGATTGATGGCAACCGTATAAGAACCCGGCGCAGAATGCATCGCCCGCCCCAACGCTGCCGATAATCTCCTGCTGAGACAAGCGCCACGACGGGATCCAGATGCCCTCTTTCCCCGGCTCCTGACCCCATGCGCCTTCCGGGCAGTGGATCACCAGCCGCGCCTTCACCCCTTCCGCCAGCAGCAGTGCCGCGGCATCGGCAATGTGGGCGATATCCGGGGCATCGCTGCTATCACGCATCGGCAGGCCGCTAAATTCACCCGCCTCCAGCTCGTTAATCACCAGATAGTCGAGATGGCGCAGGGCAGGGAGCACCAGCGGCTGGTAGCGGGGATCGCCTTTGCGCGACACCAGGTCGAGCGAGGTCTGATACCCCAGCTCGCGCATCTGTGCCAGCAGCCGCGCGCTGCGGGTGCCGAACTCCTCATCCGGCATATCCAGGCTGTCAAGCAGCAGCAAATAGCCCAGATGGAAGATCTTCATGCTGGCGTCGAGCCGGTCGAAGGCGGGCAGATCCAGCAGGCGGTTGGCCCCCGGCAGGTGGAAAAAGGTGCGCTGCCCGCTGGGATCGGTCATCACCTGCGACATTGAGGTCGGGGCGAAGGTGGTGCGCTGCACGCGCTGGCGGTTAACGTGATACTGGTCGAGCATCGCCAGAATGTAGTCCCCGTCGTGATCGTCCCCCACCAGCCCGACGGCCTGTAGCGGGATGCCAACATGCATTTTGGCCAGCGTCAGCAGGACGTTAAGCGGGGCACCGCCAGTGGCGCGTTCGCTGTGGGTGATCTCTGCCAGCCAGCCGCGCTCCGGCCACTGAACAATCTGGTGGACATGATCCACCAGCATATTGCCCGCGGCGATAATCCCCCGGCGTTCCATTACGCGAACCCCGCGCTGCCAAAGGTGCGCATCTGCGTCGCGACGGTATCGGTGATCGCCTCTTCGATGCTTAACAGCAGCTCGGCAAACTCGTCATACAGCGGCTGCCGGTTGGCCATCCGCTGTTCTACCGACGCCAGTGCGGCCTGCGACATCCCGGTATAAAAGTTAATTTTGTGAATGCCCAGCTCGATGGCGCGACGGAAATCGGCATCGCTGATCCCCGAGCCGCCGTGCAGCACCAGCGGCAGACCGGTCTGCTGACGGATAGCATCCAGACGAGCGAAATCGAGCTTCGGCTCACCCTTGTATTTACCGTGGGCATTGCCAATCGCCACCGCCAGCGCGTCAATGCCGGTCTTGTCGACAAACTCGCGGGCAAGCCCTGGATCGGTGAAAAAGGCTTCGTCGGCATGGCCGTACAGCGCCCCGCCTTCATCGCCGCCCACCGCGCCCAGTTCGGCCTCTACCGACACGCCCACCGCGTGGCACATCTTCACCACTTCCCGGGTCTGGCGGATGTTCTCGTCGTAGCTGAGCGTGGAACCATCGAACATCACCGAGCTGAACCCTAAGCGTAGCGCCCGCACTACCGCCTCAAAATGCAGGCCGTGATCGAGATTGAGCACCACCGGAATGTCGTGCCGGGCGGCTTCGAATTTAACAGCCTCCACCAGTGAATCGAGGGAGACATACTTAAAATGCACTTCGGCAATGTTGATGATAAAGGGCGAGCTCTCCTGGCGCGCGGCGGCAAACAGCGCCCGCAGGAAGTGGGAGTCGAGGACGTTAAATGCCCCCAGTGCATAGCGATGTTCGCGGGCGTGGGCCAGCCCGTCAGCGAGAGAAATAAGCGGCATGATGACTCCTTAAGGGCGAAACAGGCTGTACTCGTTGCACAGCACCAGCACGGCAGGTTCGTCTTCTTCAATGGGGTTAAAGCGGGCGGTTGGCTGCAAAAAGTGGTTGTCGTGCTCGTCGTCATTCACCGAGGAAACTTCTCCCACCAGCACGTCGCCAAAGCCGCTTTCGCCCCAGAATGTGTGATACAGCCCAGGCGGCAGGCAGATACTCTCTCCCGGCAGCAGGCGTATCTGGCTGCCCGCAATGTGCGTCTGGCGACAGCCGTCGAGGGTCACTGTGACATCGCCCTCGATCTTCTCTTCATGCGCCCCGGCGTTCCACAGCTCGATAATCAAATTGCCGCCGCCGCGATTGATGATGTCCTCACGCTTGCGCCAGTGAAAGTGCAGCGGCGTGACCTGCCCGTCGCGCACGTGCATGATCTTTTCGGCGTAGCTTTTTTCCCAGGGTACGCCGTTGGGCGAACCGTTGCGCAAGGTAAAAAGGGTTAAGCCTTCGGCGGGGAAGTTATCCCCACCGAACGCGGTCACATCCCAGCCGAGCTTGAGGTCAAACACTTCACGCCAGGCGTCAGGATCCAGCTGCCGCCAGCGGGTCGGGGGGAAGCTGGCAAAGGGCGGTAAATGCACGTCGTGCATGGAGAAAAACTGGCGCGTGTGGCCGAGGATTTCGTTAATGTCGGAGCGTTTCATAGTGACTCCTTAAGTGATGTGCAAATATTACCCCTCACCCTAACCCTCTCCCCAAAGGGGAGAGGGAACCTGAGCACCCTCTCCCCTTTGGGGAGAGGGCCGGGGTGAGGGGGAACAGGCCGCACAAGGCTTATTTCACCGTCCAGCCCTTATAATTCCCGACGTTGCTCTTATCGATCATCGTCACCGGGATCAGCACGGGCTCTTTCGGCGCCGGTTTGCCCTGCAGAATGCCGTAGCCAATCTCCACCGCTTTGGACGCCATCACCTGCGGATCCTGGGCTGGGGTGGCGATAAACAGCGAGTTCTCGCGCTTCAGCGCCTCTTCCGCATCCGGGGATCCATCCACGCCAACGATAAAGAATTCGCTACGCTGGGCCTGCTTCGCTGCCAGATCGGCCCCGATCGCCGTCGGATCGTTTATCGCAAATACCCCGTCGATCTTCGGATTGGCAGCCAGCAGGGAAGTCATCACTTCCAGCCCGCCTTCGCGGCTGCCTTTGGCGTTTTGATTATAGGACAGCACCTTGATATCCGGATGGCGCTTGAATTCGGTCTGGCAACCTTCCACCCGGTTTTGCACCGCAGACACCGGAGGACCGTTGATAATCACCACGTTGCCTTTGCCTTTCAGGCGGTCGGTAATGAGTTTACAGGCCAGCTCACCCGCCTGGGTGTTGTTGGAGGTGATGGTGGCATCGGCTCCTTCGGCCGCCACGTCAACCGCGATCACCACGATCCCGGCGTCTTTCGCCCGCTTCACCGCCGGACCGATCCCTTTCGAGTCAGCGGCATTAAGAATGATCATATCGACTTTGGCGGCGATAAAGTTATCAATCTGCGACACCTGCTGGCCGAGATCGTACCCGCTGGAGACCAGGGTCACTTTCACGTTATCACCCGCCAGCTTGCGGGCTTCCAGCTCGGCCCCTTTCGTTATCTGCACGAAGAACGGGTTCGCCAGATCGCCCACCGTCACGCCGATAGATTTCAGATCTTTGGCCTGCACAAACGGCGCGGAGGCAAGCAGTGCGCCAGCACACAGCGCGGTAACAAGAGGTTTTAATCGCATGCTTTTATTCCTCGTTCTGTAGGGTATTGTTGTTATGCACTTTGATGATGTCGGGTACGGTATTTGTCTATCAGCACTGCAATGATGATCACCGCCCCTTTGATCACCAGTTGCCAGAAGTAAGAGACGCCCATCAGCGTCATGCCGTTATTGAGGGTGGCGATGATCAGCGCCCCGACCAGCGTGCCGGTGATCGTGCCGATCCCGCCGACAAAGCTGGTGCCGCCGAGGATCACCGCTGCGATCGCATCCAGCTCGTAGCCGGTGCCTAAGTTGCCGTTGGCGCTGTACAGCCTGGAGGCGCTCATCACCCCGCCAAGACCCGATAGCAGACCGCTCATGCCATAGACAAACAGCAGCACCAGCCACACTTTGATGCCCGTCAGGCGCGCCGCCTGCATGTTGCCGCCCACCGCGTAAATATGGACCCCCAGCGTGGTACGACGCAGGATAAACCAGCAGATGGCGATCACCGCCAGCGCAATCACCACCAGCCACGGCACCGGCCCAAGGTAGTTATTACCGATCCACTCAAAGCCGATACTGGAGTTAATCACCGTGGTGCCATCCGCCAACAGATACGCCGCGCCGCGCAGGGCCGTATAGGTGCCGAGCGTGACAATAAACGGCGGCAGTCCGGCAAAGGCCACCAGCGCCCCGTTGATGGTTCCCAGCGCCAGCCCGAGCATCAGCGCCGCCGGGACCGACAGCATCGACAGCTCCGGCATCAGCGATACCACCATCGCCGCCACCGCGGTGGTGCCCAGAATCGAGCCCACCGACAGGTCGATCCCGCCGGTCAAGATAATGAAAGTCATCCCCGCCGCCAGTACGATATTGATCGACGCCTGGCGGGTGATGTTCAGCAGGTTGCTTTCAGTGAAGAAGTTGGGCGCAATAAAGCCAAATACCGCGACAATCAGGATCAAAATCGGCAGGATGCCGACCGTTTGCATCAGATCGCCCATCAGCATCTTTTTGGCAGAAGCGGATTTGGCTTCCTGCTGCGGATTGGTTGAGTGAGTCATGGTGTTACCGCCTGGTGATGAGAGTCGTTAACGCCGGTTGCCAGCGTCATGATGTTTTCCTGGGAGATGTCGTTTCGGTGCAGCTCCCCGGCGATGCTACCTTCGCGCATCACATACACGCGATCGCTCATGCCGACCACTTCCGGCAGTTCGCTGGAGATCATCAGGATCGCCACCCCTTTGCGCGCCATCTGGTTCATGATCCGGTAGATCTCGCTTTTGGCACCGACATCCACACCGCGCGTCGGCTCATCGAGGATCAGAATGCGTGGGCCAATCGCCACCCAGCGCGAAATCAGCAGCTTTTGCTGATTGCCGCCGGACAGTCCGCCCGCGCGCACCTGGGCATGGGGTACGCGGATGTTCAGCAGGGCAATGGCGTCATCAGAAATTGACTGTGCCTTCTTGCGATTCAGCATCCCCCAGTTGGCGTCGCGTTCCAGCGTCGCCATGGTGATGTTGTCCTGCGCCGCCAGTTCCAGAAACAGCCCCTGCTCCTTGCGGTTCTCGGTTAAAAAGCCGATCCCGTGGTCGATGGCGGCGCGCGGGGAGTGGATCACCACCGGCTCGCCGTCCACCTCAATCATGCCGCCGGTGGCTTTGCGCACGCCAAAAATCAGCTGTGCCAGCTCGGAGCGCCCGGCACCCACCAGCCCGGCCAGGCCGACGATTTCGCCCGAGCGCACCTGCAGGCTGCACGGCTGCACTTTGCCGCCGTCGGTCAGGTGATGCACGTTGAGGCGCGGGCTGCCGAGGGGGATGTCGCGCTCTTTGTTAAACAGATCGCTTAAGGGTCGGCCGACCATCATACGCACCAGTTCGGTGGCGTTGAGCTTGTCGCGGGTCAGGCTGCCGACGTACTGGCCGTCGCGCAGCACGCTGACCCGGTCGGAGAGTTCATACACTTCCGCCATACGGTGGCTGATATAGATGATCGCCATCCCTTCGTCGCGCAGGCGCAAAATCAGTTCGAACAGGCGCTGGGTTTCGCGCGACGACAGGGCGGCGGTGGGTTCATCCATCACCAGAATGCGGCTGTTACGGTGCAGGGCGCGGGCGATTTCCACCTGCTGCTGCTCGGCAATGGTCAGCTTCATCACCAGGTCGGTGGCCTTGAAGTGCGCCCCCAGCCGATCGATAACCGCCTGCGCCTGCGCCGCCATGGTTTTGCGCTGCACCAGTCCGCCGCGCGACAGCTCGCTGCCCAAAAAGATGTTTTCCGCCACCGTGAGGTTCGGGGCCAGCTGCATCTCCTGGTAGATCAGGGTAATGCCCGCTGCAAGGGCATCTTTCGGCCCCTTGATGTGGAACGGCTGGCCGTCAATCAGGATCTCGCCACCGCTGGCGGTATACGCCCCGGCGAGAATTTTCATCAGCGTGCTTTTTCCGGCACCGTTTTCGCCCATCAGGGCATGGATCTCGCCGGGGAAGACCGTCAGATCCACACCCTTGAGCGCGTGGAAGTTGCCAAAGGTTTTGGCAATATTGCGCATCTCTAAAACCGGGGTCCTGCTCATGGCGGATCTCCTGTGAAGGTCGATATCCGCACTTCATCACAGCCTGATAAATGCAAAATGTCAGAAGTCGTTCATATTTGTCATAGTTATGAATAGTTAACGGGCGTCACAATTTTCCCCGTCATGGAGCCAACATGCCTTCACGCCGTCCCCCCTTTTTCGCCAGCGCCCGCGGGCGCCTGCTGATTTTCAATCTGCTGGTGGTGGCGGTAACGCTGATGGTCAGCGGCGTGGCAGTGCTGGGCTTTCGTCATGCCAGTCACATTCAGGAGCAGGTCCAGCGCCAGACGCTGGACGACATGACCGGCAGCATGAACCTGGCGCGCGAAACCGCCAACGTGGCGACGGCGGCGGTGCGCCTGTCGCAGGTGGTGGGAGCGCTGGAATATAAAGGGGAAGCCGAGCGGCTAAAACAGACCCAGACCGCACTGCGCGGTGCGCTGGAACAGCTTGCCGATGCTCCGCTGGCGCAGCAGGAACCGGCGCTGGTGGCGCGGATTATCCAGCGCAGCAATGAGTTACAGCAAAGCGTGACCGGGATGCTGGAACGCGGGCAGCGGCGTCATCAGGAACGCAACGCGCTGCTCAGCTCTCTCTACCAGAACCAGAGCTATCTCCGCCATCTGCAGGACATTAACCACCGCTACGCCAGCAACGTGCCGGACGCGCGGCTGCTCAGCGAGATGGATCGGCTGATAGCGGCCGCCATCGAAACCCCTTCACCGCGTGCGACCATTCAGCAGCTGGATACGATAACGGCGATGATCCCCCGGCAGGCCACCCAGCCGGTGGTGAACTTCGTGCTGCCCGATTTCAACGCCGAACTGAACAAGCTCGGCCCGCTTTCCCGGCAGCTGGAAGAGAGCGATCTGGCGATCGGCTGGTATATGTTCCATATCAAGGCGCTGGTGGCGATCTTAAACACGGATATCAATCAGTACGTGGAGCAGGTCGCCGAAGCCTCGCAGCTGCGCACCGCCCAGAGCCATCAGGAGCTGCGCTCAATCAGCGTCTTTATCTCGGTGTTTGCCGTCCTGGCGCTGATCATTACCGCCTGTGCCTGCTGGTATATCTACCGCAATCTGGGCTCCAACCTGACGGCGATCTCCCGGGCGATGTCGCGGCTGGCCCACGGCGAACAGGATGTGTCGGTGCCTGCGCTGCAGCGGCGGGATGAGCTGGGCGAGCTGGCGCGGGCATTTAACGTCTTTGCCCGCAATACCGCCTCGCTGGAGCACACCACCCGATTGTTGAAAGAGAAGACCTCGCAGATGGAGATCGATCGCCTTGAGCGGCAGGGGCTGGAAGAGGCGCTGCTGCACAGCCAGAAGATGAAGGCCGTTGGGCAGCTGACCGGCGGGCTGGCGCATGATTTTAACAACCTGCTGGCGGTGATCATCGGCAGCCTGGAGCTGGTAAACCCGGATTCGCCGGACGCGCCGCGTATCAGCCGGGCGCTGAAAGCCGCCGAGCGCGGGGCGCTGCTGACCCAGCGCCTGCTGGCGTTCTCGCGCAAACAGTCCCTGAACCCGCATGCGGTGGAGATGAAGCCGCTGCTGGAAAACCTCGGGGAGCTGATGTGCCATTCGCTGCCCTCCACGCTCACCCTCGAGATCGAAGCGCAAACCCCGGCGTGGTCCGCGTGGATTGACGTCGGCCAGTTGGAAAACGCCATTATCAACCTGGTGATGAATGCCCGCGACGCAATGGACGGACAAAACGGTGCGATCAGAATTCGCACCTGGAATCAGCGGGTGACCCGCAGCGATGGCCGCAGACAGGATATGGTGGCGCTGGAGGTGATCGACCACGGATGCGGCATGTCGCAGGCGATCAAGTCCCAGGTCTTCGAACCCTTCTTCACCACCAAGCAGACCGGCAGCGGCAGCGGGCTGGGGCTGTCGATGGTGTACGGCTTTGTGCGCCAGTCCGGCGGGCGGGTCGAGATTGAAAGCGCGCCAGGTCAAGGCACCACCGTGCGCCTGCATCTGCCCCGCTCGACGCTGCAGGCGCTTCCTCAGCCGGAAGCGCTGGCCACGGCCACCGCGCCGCAAAGCGATCGGCTGGTGCTGGTGCTGGACGATCAATCCGACGTCCGGCAAACCCTGTGCGAACAGCTCCACCAGCTGGGTTACCTGACGCTGGAGGCCGAAACCGGCGAGCAGGCGCTGCAGATGCTGGCGGCATCGACGGATATCGAAATGTTTATCAGCGACCTGATGCTGCCCGGCAGCCTGAGCGGCGCAGAGGTGATCCAGCATGTCCGCCAGCACTTCCCGCATCTTCCGGTGCTGCTGATGAGCGGCCAGGATCTCCGCCCGGCGCACAACCCACAGCTGCCGGAGGTGGAGCGGCTGCGCAAGCCGTTTACCCGGGCGCAGCTGGCGCAGGCGCTGCGTAAAATCGGAACACGTGCAGAAAAAAATAAGCGATATGTTTAAGAATTAATCAATCGCGTCATCGAAGTCAGTGATGCTAATCTGCGCAAAATTGAGTGGATTGGGATATAAAGGGAATTATGCCAGTACTGACGAGAGGGGACTCACATATGATCGTGATGCCTACAACCTATAGCCCGATGACCGTCGCACGCGCCTTCAAACGGGTTGAAGAGTTCGAGCTTTCTGGGCGTTTGCTGCATGTCATTTATGATAGTCAGACGCCCCGGGCTGCGATTATAGAAGCGGATATCGAAGTCTTTGAGGGCGTTCCACGCCACCGGGTTGTGGCGGCGCTGGATTTACAGCGCAAACCAACGCTCGGCAACGATATCGTTGCCGTCGAGCGCTGCTGGGAAGAGGCCAATGTTGTTCAGGTTGAAGGAGTATGCGTTGACCCTGGCGAGCGTGATAAAGGGCTGGCAACAAGGCTGTATGAGGCCCTGGTACTGCAGTGTGGCATGACGTTGATCAGCGACTTTGATCAGTACGAAGGTGGGAAAATGCTTTGGCAAAAGATTGCTCGTGAGTCGGATCAAATCGCTGTTTTCGTGCTGGATACCGAACAAGGTGCATTTTGGCCTTACGATGGCAGTAAGGTGATTTACGATGGCGGTTGTATTCCTGAGGATCGCATCTGGAGCCTTTCCCCTGACCAAAAATGCCGTGGTGTTGTTTTGGTTGCTGAGAATAAACAGAGAGCTAACCAGATGATGGAGGAGTCACCTCAGTACAGAATTTGAGATTCCTCCGCTACTTCCTTTTGTCACACTTTATTAACCTGAAGCCAGCCCACCCTGTGAGACTGGCTTTATGAAATCGACATCCCTTCCTCTGTTTTTTGTGCTGCTGACACTTATCAACCCGCTGGCGCAGGCCGATCTTATTGACGACGCGGTGGGCAATATCCAGCAGGCGATCAATGACGCCTATAAGCCGGACAATAGCCGCAGCGATGATGACGATCGCTATGACGCGCGGCGCAATAGCGACAGTCGGCAATATAACGATCGTCGCAAACAGCTTGAAGACCGACGTCAGCGTTTAGATGAGCGTCAGCGCCAGCTGGATGACGATCGACGTCGGCTGGAAGATGACGAGCGCCAGTTAGAGAATGATTACGATCGCTAGCGGTCGGGCCCCTGGGTTATAACGGCATACGTTTGTGTCGTCTCGCCACGAAAGGGCAGAGACGGCACAATCCACCCCATCATCATTCCGGCCATTAAGCCAGGTCCGACCGACATCCAGATAAATGCTTCATCCATCGCGCTGATAAAAACCAGCCAGACAATTGACGCGATGGCTGCCCCAATCGCACCGCAAATGAGCACTCTTTGCCAGACACACGCGTAAATCCGCGGCGGGAGACAGGCCATTGCAATACCGGTCAGTAAGGCAGGAACACCGCCGATAACCCATGTTAATACGATGAAAATGGGCAAAATACTGAGTATCTCCAGCAGGAACTGGCCAGGTGTGAGGGTAGTGCTTTGCATTTCCTCTGCGAGGGTGACCAGCACCCCAATATGTGGCCCCAACAAAGCAAACCAGCAGGCGTGATGGATGATGCGGCGTGTTTTCGTCATGTAATGTCCCTCCAGGGTATTGATTCTGAAGGGGAGGATAATCAGCGTAAGTGAAGAGACGGTGAAGTGATGTTAATCCAGCACCAGCACCATGCCGTCGTACCCCGCTTCAATTCCCTCCGGCAGCGGGTTGTTCATCATCCACACGTCGAACTGATGGCTGATGTGGGTCAGGATAACCTGCGGGCAGCCAATCACCTCATTCAGCGCGATAACGGTATTGAGATCGCAATGGTTGCGCGGGGTTTCTTCGCGCGGTTCGTGGCTGCAATCAATCACGATGACCTGCGGCTGATTATTGAGTAAAAACTTCAGCGTTTTTTCCGGCAGTCCGGCGGTATCAGAGAGCCACGCTACCCGGCTGTGGGCGCTTTCCAGTAAATAGCCATACGTCAGCTTCGAGTGGTTCAGCGGCAGCGGCGTGACCCGCAGGCCCTGCAGCTCAAACACCACAAAGGGTGCCATCGTATGGCTAAAATCCAGAATTCCCGGGTGTTTAAACAGGTCGTCACAGCCCGCGTCGTCCGGCGGGCCGTACACCGGGATCGTCGCCCCCACGCCCCAGCGCAGCGGGAACAGTCCCTGGACGTGATCCATGTGGTAGTGGGTGAGTAAAATCTGCTGAAAACTGCCCGCCGGCCAGTCGTCCATCAGGTGCGGGATCCCCGCGTCCAGCAGGGTCACCGCATCGTTGAATTTGACCACCGCGCTGCAGGGGCGACGGCGATACGCCTCCTGCAACCGCGCCCGACGGCAGGCCTGGCAGTCACAGCCAAAGGCGGGCACCAGCTGCGCACCGCCGGTGCCGGTCAGGGTGAGGGTCAGACTCATGGCGCCGCCTTACAGAGGTTTGGTGAAGCGGAAGTGGCTCTGCGCATAGCCTTCGCGCAGATAAAAGCGGTGCGCATCATGGCGCTTCACGCTGGTGGACAGTTCCGTCATCTCCGCCCCGGCCTGGCGGGCTTCGTGTTCTGCCCAGGCCAGCAGCTGGCTGCCGACCTTCAACCCGCGCGCCTGGGGCATCACCACCAGCTCCTGGATCTCGCCGATCCAGTTGGCGTGATGCAGGTGGAACTGCATATGCAGGCCGATCATGCCGACAATGTGCCCGTCCTGCTCGGCCAGCTGATAGCGCATATTGTGATCCTGCAGATTGGCGGCGAACCCGGCGTGAAACGCCGACCGGTCCAGCTCCGCCTGTTTGAGCTCGCAAATCAGGCCGTACACGGCCTCAACGTCCTCAGGGGTAGCCGGACGCAACGCACACTCAGGCATGGTTTTTCTCCTTCTGATGAATGAGTGAAAGCAGGTTGTCGACTGACTGTAGCAAACTTCCGTCGTTATCCAGTACCGGACACTGAGACGGCGTGTAGCGGGCCGCGCGTTCCAGCCGCTGGTCGATCTCTTTGGCGTTCTCCCGGCCGCGGCTTTGCAGTCGGCTACGCAGGATATCCGGTGAAACCTGCAGGCAGACCGGCAGCAGCGCCTTCGCGTAGCGCGCCTGCGCCTGGGGCAGATGCGCGCGCGAACCGTTCACGACGACGTCGAACCCGGCGTGCAGCCACAGGTCAATCTCCAGGCCCACGCCATAATAATAGCCGTTGGCGTGCCAGCTCAGGGCAAACAGCTGCTGCCCGGCGCGGGTAAAAAACTCCGGCTCGCTCAGGGCGATATGGTTTTCGCTGCCCGCATTGGCGGCGCGCGTAATGTAGCGGTGCGCCACCAGCAGCTGCGGGTGTGACTGCTGGCGCAAGGCCGCCAGCAGGCTGTCTTTTCCGGAGCCCGACGGCCCCATCAACCAGATAAGTCTTCCCATCAGAACACCCGTTTTCCCTGACGCCAGACGTGGTCAATATGAATGTGCTCACCTTTACGATGCGCCAGCACCAGGTCAGCCCGTTTACCTTCGGCGATGACACCACGATCCTGGAGATCGAGCGCCTGCGCCGGGTTGCTGGTTACCAGCCGGATCGCCTGCGGCAGCGTAAAGCTGTTGCCCTCGTCGTCGGCGACGCGGAACGCCGCATCCAGCAGGCTGGCCGGGTAGTAATCGGAGGAGAGAATATCCAGCAGGCCGAGGGTCGCCAGCGTGCTTGCCGCCACGTTGCCGGAATGCGATCCGCCGCGCACGATGTTCGGGGCGCCCATCAGCACGTTCATCCCGTGCTGGCGTGAGGCTTCTGCCGCCTCGAAGGTGGTGGGGAATTCGGCGATGACGCTGCCCAGCTGCTGGGATTCACGTACATGATCCGCAGTGGCGTCGTCGTGGCTGGCGAGGGCGATATTTCGTTCCCGGCAGATTGCCGCAATGGCCTGGCGGTTGGGCTGCGACCAGCGCGCCGCCAGTGCCAGTTGCTCCTCTTCGTAACGCGCCATCTGCTCGTCATTGAGGGAATATTTGCCCTGATAATATTCGCGGTACTTGTTGATATTGGCGAACTGGCGCTGGCCCGGGGAGTGATCCATCAGCGACACCAGGGTCACCGGCTCGCGGCCCACCAGCTTTTCGAACAGCGGCAGCGTAGTGTGATGCGGCAGCTCGCAGCGCAGATGCAGGCGGTGCTCGGCGCGGTTGAGGCCGCGCTTCTGCGTCTCTTCCACGGCGTTGATCATCTTCTCCAGATTCTCCAGCCGGTCGCCGCCGTCGCGCACGTCGCCAATCGCCACCGCATCCAGCACGGTGGTGATCCCGCTGGCGACCATCATCGCGTCGTGGCTGCTCATCGCCGAATGGGCAGGCCAGTCGACCTTCGGGCGCGGGGTAAAGAACTTGTCCATGTTGTCAGTGTGTAGCTCAATCAGCCCCGGCAGCAGCCAGCCGCCTTCGCCGTCCATCGCCTCTGGCAGGCGGCTGTGGGTTTCGGCAAAGGCGCGAATAACGCCGTCCTGAATATCAATCGAACCGTCGACGACGTCGTTTTCCAGCACCAGCTTTACGTTATTAATGATCATGCGGTGATCCCCATCGGGTGCAGACGATCCGCCACGCGATCGCGCACGGCGTCGTCGTGGAAGATCCCGACGATCGCTGCACCCCGCGCTTTGGCTTCTTCGATCAGTGCGATAACCGCCGCGCTGTTTTTGCCATCCAGCGAGGCGGTCGGTTCATCGAGCAGTAAAATCGGATAGTCGACGATAAAGCCGCGGGCGATGTTCACCCGCTGCTGCTCACCGCCGGAAAAAGTGGAAGGGGCGAGGTGCCACAGGCGCTCCGGTACGTTCAGGCGGGTCAGCAGGCTGGCGGCTTTGGCGGCGCAGACCTCGCGCGGCACGCCCAGATCCAGCAGCGGCTGCATCACCACGTCCAGGGCGCTGATGCGCGGGATCACCCGCAAAAACTGGCTTACCCAGCCGATGGTCGTGCGCCTGACGTCGCGCACCTTGCGTGCCGGGGCATGCACCAGGTCCACCCATTCGTCGCCGTGACGAATATGAATGTGGCCTTCATCTGGCAAATAGTTGGCGTACAGCGAGCGCAGCAGGGTTGATTTACCGCTGCCGGAATGGCCGTGCAGCACCACGCATTCGCCAGGTGCCACATGCAGAGAAGCATCTTTCAGCACCGGCAGGCGCACGCCGTTTTGCTGGTGCAGGACAAAGGTTTTACTGACGTTTTCTACGCGGATCATGTTGACCTCTTAGTTTTGCAAAACCGATGACACCAGCAGCTGAGTGTACGGATGGTGCGGGTCGTCGAGTACCCGGTCGGTTAATCCACTTTCCACCACCTGGCCGTTCTTCATCACCAGCAGGCGGTCGGCCAGCAGGCGGGCAACGCCCAGATCGTGGGTGACAATCACCACCGCGAGGTTCAGCTCTACCACCAGCCCGCGGAGCAGATCCAGCAGGCGCGCCTGCACCGACACATCCAGCCCGCCGGTGGGTTCGTCCATAAACACCAGCTGCGGATGGGTGACCAGGTTGCGGGCAATCTGCAGACGCTGCTGCATGCCGCCGGAGAAGGTGGTCGGCAGGTCGTCGATGCGCGAGGCGGGAATTTCAACCTCTTCAAGCCACTTCTGTGCGGTGGCGCGGATGTCGCCGTAGTGGCGTGCCCCGGTGGCCATCAGCCGCTCGCCGATATTGCCCCCCGCCGACACCTGGCGGCGCAGGCCGTCCATCGGATGCTGATGCACCACGCCCCACTCGGTGCGCAGCAGGCGGCGGCGCTCGGCTTCGCTCATCCCGTACAGGGAGTGATCCTGATACAGGATCTCGCCATTTTGCGGCGCCAGACGGGCGGAAATCGACTTTAACAGGGTGGTTTTGCCGGAGCCGGACTCGCCGACAATCCCCAGCACTTCGCCCGGCCACAGGTCGAAGGAGACGTCGCTAAAGCCTTTGCCCGGCGCGTAAAGGTGGGTCAGGTTGTTGACCGAAAGCAGCGGTTTCATTGGCTGTTCGCCTCGCTCTGTTGGCGGCAAAAATCGGTGTCGGAGCAGACAAACATCCGTTTGCCCGTATCGTCCAGCACCACTTCATCAAGATAGCTGTGTTTTGAGCCGCAAATCGCGCACGGCTCGTCCCACTCCTGCACCGTAAACGGGTGATCGTCGAAGTCGAGGCTCTCGACGCGGGTAAACGGCGGCACGGCGTAAATGCGTTTTTCGCGCCCGGCACCAAACAGCTGCAGGGCAGGCATCATGTCCATCTTCGGGTTATCGAACTTCGGGATCGGCGACGGGTCCATCACATAACGCCCGTTAACTTTCACCGGGTAGGCGTAGGTGGTGGCGATATGGCCGAAGCGGGCGATATCTTCATACAGTTTCACCTGCATCACGCCGTACTCCTCCAGCGCGTGCATGGTGCGGGTTTCGGTCTCGCGCGGCTCGATAAAGCGCAGCGGCTCCGGGATCGGCACCTGGAAAATCAAAATCTGATCTTCCGTCAGCGGCGTCTCCGGGATGCGATGCCGGGTCTGGATCAGCGTCGCATCTTCGGTTTTCTCGGTAGTGTTGACCCCGGTGACGCGCTCAAAGAACTGGCGGATCGACACCGCGTTGGTGGTGTCGTCTGCGCCCTGGTCGATGACTTTCAGCACGTCAGACCCGCCAATCACGCTGGCGGTGATCTGGATCCCGCCGGTACCCCAGCCGTAAGGCATTGGCATCTCGCGGCCACCGAACGGCACCTGATAGCCGGGGATGGCCACCGCTTTTAAAATGGCGCGGCGGATCATGCGTTTGGTTTGCTCATCCAGATAGGCAAAGTTGTAGCCGCTGAGATTAGCCATGGTTGTGCTCCCGTTGCAGACGTTTCAGCAGTTCCAGTTCGGCCTGGAAATCGACGTAATGCGGCAGTTTGAGGTGCGAGACAAACCCGGCGGCCTCGACGTTATCCGCGTGGGCCAGCACAAACTCTTCGTCCTGCGCCGGGCCAGCCACCGTCTCATCGTAGTCCGGGGCCTGTAGCGCCCGGTCCACCAGCGCCATCGCCATCGCCTTGCGCTCGCCCATCCCGAACACCAGCCCGTAGCCGCGGGTGAAATGGGGGGCGTCATCCTGAGGGGTGACGAAGCCGTTGACCATTTCGCACTCGGTCATCAGCAGTTCGCCGACGTTGACCGCAAAACCCAGCTCTTCCGGCACGATAGAGACATCGACATGGCCGCTGCGGATCTCTCCGGCGAACGGGTGGTTGCGCCCGTAACCGCGCTGGGTGGAGTAGGCCAGCGCCAGCAGATAGCCTTCGTCGCCGCGCATCAGCTGCTGCAGGCGCGAGGCGCGCGAGCACGGATACACCGGCGGGGTACGGGTGATGTCGTCAGGCTCGCTGCCGTTATCCTCTTCTGCCTTTGCCAGGCCCTGGTTCGCCAGCAGGCTAAAGACGTGCGGGGCGGTATCCTGCGGCGCATCGGCGGTTTTCAGGGTTGGCGCTTCACCATTCGCCAGCAGGGTGAAATCGAGCAGGCGATGGGTGTAGTCGTAGGTCGGACCGAGTAGCTGACCGCCGGGTATGTCTTTGTAGACGGCGGAGATCCGCCGCTCCAGGCGCATGTCGGCGGTCTTCAGCGGCTCGCTGACCGCCAGCTTTGCCAGCGTGGTACGGTAGGCGCGCAGCAGGAAGATGGCTTCGATGTTATCGCCGCTGGCCTGCTTGAGCGCCAGCGCAGCCAGCTCGCGGTCGGCGATGCCGCCTTCGGTCATCACCCGGTCCACGGCCAGGTTTAACTGCTGCTCAATCTGGGCCACGCCCAGCTCGGGAAGCTGGTCATCACCCCGGCGTCTGTGTTCCTGCAGCGCGTGGGCGGCGGCTATCGCCTTCTCGCCCCCTTTGACGGCAACGTACATCAGCACACCTCCACGTGGGTGGTTCGCGGAATTGCCAGCAGGCGTTCGCCGCAGGTGAGGATCAGGTCAATGCCCAGCGGGAACGGGTGCGGACGTTCGGTCAGCTCATGAATGATGCACTCCGGCAGCTGCGGGGCGACCATCCGCTCTTCGGCGATCCCGGCGCCGGTCAGGCGCAGCATGCGGCCGCCGCTGAGGCTTGCGACCTGCAAAATCAGGGTAGCGCTGGTCTCCGGGGCCACGGCGCTGCCTGCGCTGAGGGCGTTCAGCTGTTCGTGGCCGATCTGCTCGTTTGCCACGGCGAAGACGGCCAGCTGGGGCTGATCCACCCGCGGGGCGCTGGTGTGAAAGCGCAGGTTGGTGCTGACCAGATCGTTATTCAGCGCGCCGGAGATCCACACCGGGGTGTCGTTATCCGCCAGGGTCAGCAGCACGCTGGTGGTGGCGAGGTTCAGCGGCTGCCAGCCGTGCTTAAGCTGATGCAGTGAGACGATGACGCCCGGTTCGCTCATCGCTTTCAGCAGACGGCGAAAACTGTGCTGGGCATCCGGTACGGCGTGGGTAAAAGCGGGTTGAAGGGTCATGCGTTGTCTCCGCGAACGAGCGTAAAGAAGTCGACCCGACTGGCGTTGGTTTCGGCCAGGCGGGCGGCAATGCGCGCCGCGCGGTCGGCTTCCAGCGGGGTAATTAAGGTTTCCATCAGGGTCTGAAAATGGGCGGTTTCCTGCAGCAGGGCGTCAATAACGGCGCACTGCTCGGCATGGGGTTTGTTGCGCCCAAGCTGGTAGCTGTAGCCGAGCGTGCCGCTGGCGAGGCGCACCACGGCGCGGGTCAGGGTGGCATCACCCGCAAAGTAGCGTGCGCCAGTGCCGCCCATCCGCGCCTGGATCTGCACCAGACCGGTTTCAGGGGCACGGATAAGCTCATAAGAGGGCGCCAGGTTCAGCGCCGTCATGCGTGCGGCAAGGGCGGCAGGCTGGCTGTGGGCCAGTACGGCCATCCAGCGCTGACGGGTGGAGGTGTCGAAGTGCATTCAGTGCTCCATCGTAAATTCAATCATGTCGGCGCGGGTCAGGCTGACGGAGTATTCCGTCGCGTTGATCTCGCCGTCACGGTGGTTAAGGGTGCGTACGCAGAGCAGGGGGGCCATGTTGGGGATCTCCAGCACTTTGCTCTCTTTGGCCTTTGCGCGGCGGGCGCTGATCCGCGTCTGGGTGCGCTTCAGGGCGATACCTGACACTTCAAACAGAAAGTCGTGTAGCGATCCGCTGGTGAAGTTTTGCAGCACTGGCCACAGCGTCAGCTCGGCGAAGTAGTGGTCGATCTGGCACAGGGCGATGCCGTTGACCCGGCGCAGGGTGCGCAGGTGCACCACGTTGTCACCCTCCTGGATCCCCAGCGCATCGGCGACGTGGTGGGAGGCCGGGCGCAGCACCGAGAGCAGTTTTTCACTGGTGGGATGGCTGCCCTGATCGAGCAGATTCTGGCTAAACCGCGCCTGGGCGTTGAGCGGGTAATCAAACGGGCGCATCAGCACCAGCACGCCAACTCCCTGACGGCGCTGCACCCAGCCGCGCTCCACCAACTGGTCGATGGCGCGGCGCAGGGTGTGGCGGTTCACTTCGTAGCGGTCGGCAAGCTGTTGTTCAGCAGGTAAGTAGTCGCCACAGCGGTAGTGGGCGCGGAGTTCCACTTCGAGCTTTGCCGCAATCTCTTCCCAGCGGGTGGGGTAACTGGTCGGATGTCTGGATAAGTGCATATCGATCAATGCCTCGCTTATCAGATGAAGTGCTTACGCAGTCGTTGTGAGAGGAAATCCAGCAGGCTGACCGTCACGATGATGAGCACCATCAGGGCGCAGGTTTGCTGGAACTGGAAGCCGCGAATGGCTTCCCACAGGGTGACGCCAATCCCCCCTGCTCCCACCATCCCCACGACGGTGGCAGAGCGGACGTTGGATTCAAAACGGTACAAGGAGTAGGAGATCAGCAGCGGCATCACCTGCGGCAGGACGCCGTAAAGAATTTCTTCGAGCTTGTTGGCCCCGGTAGCGCGAATGCCTTCGACCGGGCCGGGTTCAATGGCTTCGACCGCTTCGGAGAGCAGTTTGGAGAGCACGCCGGTGGTGTGAATAAACAGCGCCAGTACCCCGGCGAACGGCCCCAGACCGACGGCGACCACGAACAGCATCGCAAAGACCATTTCGTTGATGGCGCGACAGGCATCCATCAGGCGACGCACCGGCTGGTAGATCCACCAGGGCACGATGTTGTCGGCGCTCATCAGGCCAAACGGAATCGAGAGAACGACTGCCAGCGCGGTACCCCAGACGGCGATTTGCAGGGTGATGGCCATTTCGCCGAGGTAGTCCTGCCACTGGCTAAAGTCCGGCGGGAAGAAGTCGGCGGCAAAGGTCGCCATGTTGCCCGCATCGGTGTAGAGGGTGAGCGGGTTCATCTCCGCGCCCTTCCACGAGATAACAAGCACCGCCAGCAGTACGGCCCAGCTGATGAGCGAGAACCAGCTGCGTTTTGGCGGTGGGAGGGTGATGGTTTGCATGTGGGCTCCTTTGGGTTTAGTCCCCTCTCCCTTGAGGGAGAGGGTTAGGGTGAGGGGGAAATGTGTGCGCTGATGCCCTCACCCCGGCCCTCTCCCACAGGAGAGGGAGAAAAGCGTTACTGCACCGCTTTATTCACGCTGGTCATGGCGCCCAGCGCGGCGGTCAGGCGGTCGAGATCGTCCAGCTGCGCCTGGATGGCAGAGACTTTGCTGGTCTTCTCTTCCTCCTTCAGGCCTTTGTTATCCTTCACGCCCTGGATCTGCTTGAACAGCGCCAGCTGGCGAATTGGCACCAGCTGCAGGTCGCTGGAGGCGCGGAACGGTGCCCAGCCCAGACGTTCCAGCACGGTTTTCTCTTCGGCCGTTTTGCCGTAGTTCATAAAGAAGTCGTACACCTTGTCCTTGGTGCTCTCGGAGAGGTTTTTACGCCATACAATCGGGTCGCCAGGGATCAGCGGCGATTTCCAGATCACCTTCAGCTCTTTCAGCTTGTCCGGGGCAGACGTCTTCAGTTTGTCGAGGTTTTCGGTGTTGTTGGTGGCAACGTCCACCTGCTTATTGGCAACGGCCAGGGCGTTGGTTTCATGCCCGGCGTTGACCGTGCGCTTGAATTCGTTGGGGGTGATGTTGTTTTTGGCGAAGACGTAATAGCCCGGCACCAGGAAGCCCGAGGTGGAGTTCGGGTCGCCGTTGCCAAAGGTCAGGTCTTTACGTTTGGCGAGCAGGTCGTTGAGGTTGTTGATCGGACTGTCTTTGTTGACGATCAGCACGCTCCAGTAGCCTGGCGAGCCGTCTGCGGCAACGGTTTGGGCAAATACCTGGCCGTTGGCGCGGTCTACTGCTTCCATTGCGGAAAGGTTGCCGTACCAGGCGATATCGACTTTGTTAAAGCGCATCCCCTGGATAATGCCCGCGTAATCCGGGGCGAAGAAGGCGTTTACTTTGATGCCCAGTTTGCTTTCCATATCTTTCAGGAACGGTTCCCACTGGGGTTTCAGGTTCTGCTGTGATTCTGTCGAAATAATGCCAAAGTTCAGTGCCTTTTCCTGCTCCTGCGCGAAAGCGGGGCTGACCAGGGTAGTGATGCTGAACATGCTGGTAAACGCCAGCGCGGCAACGGCCTTATAACTCATGTCGGGTCCTCAGGTCGGGAAGGTTTAAGCAGCCTGCGCGTTCTCTTCGACGCGGTTGATGCTGCGATAGAGATGGTCAAAGCGTTCGTTATCAAATGCCTGGCTTGCGCCGTCGTAAAACACATGTCCCTGACGCAGCGCGACGATGCGCTCGCAGTAGCGCAGGGCGTAATCCACCTGATGCAGCGTCACCACCACGGTGATGCCGTCGTTCTGGTTAATGTCGCGCAGGGTTTCCATCACGATGCGGGCGGATTCCGGGTCGAGTGAGGCAATCGGCTCATCGGCCAGAATGATTTTGGCTTTCTGCATCAGCGCGCGGGCGATGGCGACACGCTGCTGCTGGCCGCCAGAAAGCGTCGAAACGCGCTGGTGGGCGAAGTGCACCATCCCGACGCGAGTCAGGGCCTGTAGCGCCTGCTGTTTTTGTTCGGCGGAGAACCAGCGTAAGCAGGTGCGCCAGAAGGGGGTACTGCCGAGGGCGCCGATCAGCACGTTGTCCAGCACCGTCAGGCGATTCACCAGGTTGAACTGCTGGAAGATGTAGCCGGTTTGCGCGCGGCTTTTGCGAATGTCACTCGCCAGGCGGCCCGCACGCTGCACGGTATCGCCCAGTAGCTCAATGTGGCTCTCTGGCGTTTTATCGCCGATGATCAAGCCGCTCAGATGGCGCAGTAGGGTCGATTTTCCTGAACCGGAAGGCCCCAGCAGTGCCACCATTTCGCCCTGCCGGACCGCCAGATCCACGGCATGGAGCGCCTTGTGATGTGCAAAGGTTTTGCTCAGTTTCTCGACGCGGATGACAGTTTGCATAGTGAGGCCTCGATTCAAATGTGGCCTCATGCTGGCGGATCAATGTGACATTTAGGTTAAGTCTCTGTTGCGGGAGTTTGAAGAGTTGGCGTGAAAGCGATGACAGGCGAGAGCAGGCGCTCCCGCCGTCAGGATTACGGCTGTTTAACGACGTTGATCATCCAGGGCACGCCGTATTGATCGGTCACTTTGCCGAACCCGTGCGCCCAGAAAGTCTCCTGCCAGGCCATCTCGACCGTGCCGCTGGCCGCCAGGCTGTCGAACCAGCGCTTGCCTTCGGCCACGTCCTGGGTATCGAGCACCAGCGTAAATCCCGAATAGTGAGCATTGCCGCTGAGCGTACCGTCACTCATCATGATATCGCTGCCGGCGATGCGCAGGTTGGCGTGGGCGATGGCGGTGTCGGGGAACTGCATGCCGGAGGGGCAACCTTCATCACTGCTTTGCCCGTCTTTGGGCATCTCGCCGAAGGTCATTTGATAGAGGAGTTCTGCACCGAGCGACTGCTGGTAGAAGGCCATCGCCTCTGTGCAGTTACCGGCAAAAGAGATGTAAGGACTTAATGGCATAATCTTTACCTCAGGTAAGAGAAGCCCATTAAGTTTAGTTGGCATAGGCCCGGTGAGCGAAGCGCAGCCGGGCGTATACCAGGATTATTAGTTCTTTTTGACGAACTCGGATTTGAGTTTCATTGGACCAAAACCGTCGATTTTGCAGTCGATGTTGTGATCGCCTTCGACCAGACGGATCCCTTTCACTTTGGTGCCAATCTTCAGCATCGACGAGCTGCCTTTAACCTTCAGGTCTTTGACCACAGTGACGTTGTCGCCGTCTGCCAGCAAATTGCCGTTGGCGTCTTTCACGATTAACACATCGCTATCTTGCGCGGGTTCTGCGTTATTCCATTCGTGGGCGCATTCCGGGCAGATGAACATGCCATTGTCTTCGTAAGTGTATTCAGAACTGCATTTTGGACAGTGTGGTAATTGCATGGTGTTCTCCTCAAAATAGTGCGAACCGGCGGCAATATGGCCCGCCAAAAATCGACAGATTGTCGAAAAAGGCGGCAAGTATAGCGCATGTCCTTACTGTTGTCGGTGATATTGTTTTTTATCCGCTGCTAAAAAAAGTGTTACCGGTGACATCACCTGTCGGCGACCTGAGTTCAGATACCCCATAGAAACAGCGGTCATTAAAAGCGAGAATATTTTATTGCGGCAAATTGATACGCCGGGGCATTTCGGATAAGGTGAAGACTCTTAAGATTTTTATTGCACTTGTCTGACCTGCTACGTTCTGTCTGGCAGGATGGATCCCCCCCATTTTGGGTGGGTAATAATGATTTAACCTGAATTTCCCAGAAATTGGTCTACGCTCTTATTCTTTCGGTTTCCCTGACCGAAGGAACGTGTGCCAACGGCTTACGCTATTAAGAATATATTTTGTCTGCGATCCGGGAATTATATTTCATTAAACATCTTTGCCGCACGTAATCATAAAAACCGAGCCTTCATTCTTAAAACTATTCGGTTAAATAAAATTTGTGTTAAGGGAACCTTTTGTTATGCACACACAGACAATATTTGAATTAAGCCAGGAAGCTGAGCGGCTACTCCAGCTCTCTTTACAGAATCTTGAGGCGCTGAGCGCGATGCCTGCAGCAATGCTGGAGAGCACAACTGCAGCCATGACCGGCGAAGTAAGCAATATTATTCCTTTGCATTTCAATGCCCGCGGCCTGGAAGCCCAGCAGTCAATGCTGAACAACGAGCTGCGTAAAATTACCCGTCTGGAGATGGTGCTGGCGATCGTCGGCACCATGAAGGCCGGGAAGTCGACCACCATTAACGCGATTGTTGGGACCGAAGTGTTGCCGAACCGCAACCGCCCGATGACCGCGCTGCCGACGCTGATTCGCCATACCCCCGGACAAAAGGAGCCGGTGCTGCATTTTTCGCACGTTGCACCGATCGATACATTAATAAGGCAGATGCAAAAGAAGCTCGCTAATTACGATCGTGGCAAGCTGGCGCAGCAGCTGGAAATTGATAAAGACATGAATGCGCTGCTTGGGCGCATTGAATCCGGCGAAGCGTTTGAAAAGCATTATCTCGGTGCTGAACCTATTTTTATCTGTTTAAAAAATTTAAATGATTTAGTGCGCCTTTCTCAGGTGGTGGGTGCTGACTTCCCTTTTGCTGCCTATGCGGCGATTGAAAATATTCCCGTTATTGAGGTGGAATTTGTCCATCTGGCCGGTCTCGATACTCATCTTGGGCAATTAACGTTGCTTGATACCCCCGGCCCCAATGAAGCCGGGCAGCCGCACCTGCAAAAAATGCTGACCGAGCAGCTCTCCCGCGCGTCGGCGGTGCTGGCGGTGATGGATTATACCCAACTGAAGTCGATTTCTGATGCTGAGGTACGTCAGGCCATTTCTGCCGTCGGCAAGTCGGTGCCGCTGTACGCGTTGGTGAATAAGTTCGATCAGAAAGACCGCAACAGCGATGACGAAGAGCAGGTGCGGGCGATGATCTCTGGCACGCTGATGAAGGGGCATATTTCCCCCGGGCAAATTTTTCCGGTGTCATCGATGTGGGGCTATCTGGCGAACCGCGCGCGTCACGAACTGGCGCTCTACGGCAAGCTGCCCAATCCGCAGGCGCAGCGCTGGGTGCAGGATTTTGCCGAAGCCGCACTGGGGCGCCGCTGGCGGACGGCCGATCTGGATGATATTGAACACGTTCGTCATTCTGCCGATCTGCTGTGGGAAGACTCCCTTTTCGAACAGCCGATCCGCAAACTGATCTACGCCGCCTACGCCAACGCCTCGCTGTATGCTCTGCGCTCTGCGTCGCATAAGCTCCTTAACTATGCCCAAAATGCCCGCGAGTATCTTGATTTTCGCTATCAGGGACTGACCATTGCCTTCGACGAGCTGCAGCGCAATATTACGCGGCTGGAAGAGGACATGGCGCTACTGCACAACCGGCAGGAGGTGGTCAGCGATGAGGTGAGGCATGAGGTGGAAGAGGCGCTGGAGGCGACGGAGATCTTTATCGCCACCCAGCAGAACGAGATCCTGTGCGCGATCGCCCCTATTTTCAGTCGGGAGAATATCCTCGATCTGGCGGGTCATGATGCCGCCAGCGTGCGCGCCGATGAACAGACCGCGCCGGAACAGCTGGTGCTGGACGACGAAGGGCAGGCGCAGATCCTGCTGAGTAAAATCCACTCCTCGTGCGAGCTGATACTGTTCGATGCCCAGAACAAAATTGCCCGTGAGCTGGGGCTGCGCTTCGATCAGCTGGAGTCGACGCTGGCCCGCTCGCTGAATGACGCTATGCGCCCGATTGAGCTGCGCATCAAGGATGAGCTAAGCCACGCCGGTTTTCGTGCGCGGATCAGCTTCCCGGCTTTCCAGGCGAATCAGCTTAACTTTAATACCCGGGGGTTGTTCAACGACGCCATTGCCCCTGAGAGCCCAACCAGCGGCCGGGGGCAGGGCGTGGGCGGCGTGCGTGATACCGTCTCACGCTGGCTGAATAATCCAGGCTGGGGCTGGGACGATTATGTGGTGACGCGCACCCGATACGTTATCAACGTGTCACAGCTGCACGAAAAATTTAAACGTCATATCGCGCATTTTTGTGAACAAATCCGTAAAGCTTTGGCCGCCCAGGTCGATGTCTCTGTTACAGCAGGCATGGCGACATTCTTTGCCGAATTCTCCTTATGTCTTGCAGGGTTACAGGAAAGCTTGCGTGATAGCCTCGCGGTGCGTCAGCAAAATGAGCATGCCACTCGTGCGCTCAGCCAGCTGTTGCAGCAGTGTATTACTACCGCGACGTGGATTCAGGAAGATACCCGACTGTTACGCGATGATATTCAAACGCTATTCGCGGCAGAGCAACCATGACAAAACAACTACTGGACGGTCCCGGGCGGACGCTGGAATGTATTCATCCTAAATTTATGGTCGACCTGGTTCAGGGCGGGGACGCGATGCGTCACGCCCCGCTGGCGTCGAAACAGCAGCAGTTTCGTGAACGTTTAAGCCAGGAGATCATGGCGCAGACGCAGCTTCGCCAGTGGGCGATGGGGGGAATGTTCAACGAAAATGCTGTGCTGCGGCTGGGACTGGCAGAGAAGCTGGCCGGGATGCTCGACCCCGGGCATCTTGCGCTGACCCGCATGACCCACACCTTAACCACGCTGAGCCAGCAGGCCAGACTGCGCAACCAACCGCCCATCGGCCTCGTACAGCAGTACGACATTCTCTCCTCACATTTTCATCAGCGCGCCGCCTTCAAAGAAAAAGCCCTCAGCCAGCGTGGCTTAACGGTGCAGGCGGGCGAGCACAGCGAACAGATTTTTACCCGCTGGCGCGCCGGGCACTACGACGGCTGGTCGCTGGCCGGGCGGGGCTATGTAGTGCTGGAGGAGCTGCGCTGGGGAGCATTTGGTGACGCCTGTCGGCTGGCGAATGCGGATGTCAGCGCGATGCTTAAAGACAATCTCCAAAGCATGGTGGCCAACTATCTGGCGCTGGGCATTAATGCCGCGCCGGCCACCCGCCATTTTTATCATCAGTGGCTGAACACGCCCAGTACCCCGGGCATTATCGACTATAAAGACATGCTGGGCTGGCTGGGAGACTGGTGCGATGGCGATCGCCATCCGGTGTGCTGGTCTGTGACGCAGAGCTGGCAGAATGTGGCGCTGGGTATGCCGAGACTCTGTTCGGCGACAAGGCTGGCAAAGGCGATGGTGGAAGAGGTGTTTGGCGAGTAGGTCAGGCAAGTTCACCCTCTCCCCGGCGGGAAGAGGGTGAAAAACTTAGTGGTGCAGAGACTCAGCCGGTGCAGGCTCGGCATCTTTAACCGGAATGTTGCCATAACGTTTGGCATACAGCGCGGTGATGATAGGCACCAGAATCGCCGTGACGATGACGCTTGCAGCAACCAGTGCAGTAGCGGAAGCCGCAACCGGTTCGAACGCCGGGTTAATCTGAGCGATAATCATCGGGTTCGCCACCGCAGCACCTGCGGCTGACGACGCGGCGACCCCCGCAGTACCGTTACCCCCACCAATGACGCGGTCGGCAAAAATCAGCGGAATACCGGTGATCACGATAACCGCTACACCCAGCGCAATACCCAGCAGGCCGGTCTGCATGATGACGTTCAGGTTAATGGTGTTACCCAGCGCGAAGCCGAAGAACGGGATCAGCACCGGTGTTGCTTTGCTGAAGAATTCGCGGAAATCGTGGTCCAGGTTGCCGAGGGCGAAACCGATCAGGAACGGCAGGACTGCGCCAATAAAGTGGTGCGGTTCAAACGATGCCAGACCTGCGGAACCGAGGATCAGCATGGTGACCAGCGGGCCGGATTCCAGCGACATCAGAACGAATGCACCGGACTCTTCTTTGGTGCCGTACTGGTTCATCAGGCTGGCGTACAGACCGCCGTTGGTCATGTCCATGGCTGAAACAATCGCCAGCACTGACAGGCCTGCGAAGAAGCCGGTCTGAATGCCATTTTCCGGAATAAACATCGCGCAGAGCATGGCGACAATCCAGGCAACGGCAATTTTGGTAATGACCAGGGTGCCGGATTTACGTAAAACGGTGCCCGTTGCGCGTAAATTAATGGAGGCGCCGATACAGAAGAACCAGACCGCCAGAATAGGAACCGTACCGGTAATCATCCCTTTGGTGAAACCACCAAAATAGGCCCCAGTATCAGGTGCTAACGTATTTAAGATTGCTCCCAGTACCAGCGGGACCAGCATCATCCCACCCGGAATGCGTTCAATCGCGGCTTTAATCTTCATCATCTACCCTCAGAACTCACCTCGCCAAACCCGGCGGGGGAGCTATAAAATAATCAAAATAAATTCAACGAGTTGCGACTAATGCTTGTCAGGATACCCGTGATTTTTGCTGTAAACATAATGCGTTTGGTATTGCTTACCTTCGCCTGAAGGCGGCCATACCGTCTGAACCGCAGTTATGATGCGATCGTTGGAATAATGATTCAATGAAAATAAAACAGTGTTTTAGTTATGTGGATCACATATTTTGCGGAAACCTACGATCCTCAACTTGATTATTAAAAAGTCTGTAAATTTGATGTGAAAAAATATGATGAACTTTTGATTTCATGGCAAATAATAACGCATGAAATATTATTTATCGGACCATGATTAAGGCTCGTCTGATAACGAAATCGTCAGAATCAAGACAATTGAGGAGTAACCCTGCAAAATATGTGTGAAGTTGATCACAAATATAAACGCTGGTAGGGTAAAGAGACCCCTAACTCTCCAGACAGGCGTCAACAGGTTCGGTTGTACTGTCAAGACAGGTCAGTGTAAGTAAACCTGCTACGCTTGATTAAGGAGAATGCGCATGAGGCGCTTCCCGGGTTCCACAGGCCGCATTTTTTCGTGCCGTGGTGAGATCGGGGCTTAGTCTACGAGGATAGCAATGCTTAAAAGGAAAAAAGTTAAACCCATAACCCTGCGCGACGTCACAATTATTGACGACGGTAAATTGCGCAAAGCGATCACCGCCGCCTCCCTCGGTAATGCGATGGAGTGGTTCGATTTTGGTGTGTACGGCTTCGTGGCCTATGCGCTAGGTAAAGTCTTCTTCCCCGGTGCCGATCCCAGCCTGCAGATGATTGCCGCGCTAGGGACCTTCTCTGTTCCTTTCCTTATTCGTCCGCTGGGCGGTCTGTTCTTCGGCAGACTGGGGGATAAATACGGCCGTCAGAAAATCCTCTCCATCACCATAATCATTATGTCGATCAGTACCTTCTGTATCGGCATGATCCCGTCGTATGCCAGTATTGGCATCTGGGCGCCGATCCTGCTGCTGCTTTGTAAGATGGCGCAGGGCTTCTCGGTAGGCGGTGAGTACACCGGCGCATCGATTTTCGTTGCCGAGTATTCCCCGGACCGTAAGCGCGGCTTTATGGGCAGCTGGCTCGACTTTGGCTCGATTGCCGGGTTTGTGCTGGGCGCGGGCGTGGTGGTGTTGATTTCCACCGTGGTGGGCGAAGAGAACTTCCTTGAATGGGGCTGGCGTATTCCGTTCTTCCTGGCGCTGCCGCTGGGTATTATCGGCCTCTATCTGCGTCACGCGCTCGAAGAGACCCCGGCGTTCCAGCAGCACGTGGATAAGCTGGAGCAGGGCGATCGCGAAGGCCTGCAGGAAGGTCCGAAGGTTTCGTTTAAAGAGATTGCCACCAAACACTGGCGCAGCCTGTTGACCTGTATCGGTCTGGTGATCTCCACCAACGTGACCTACTACATGCTGCTGACCTATATGCCGAGCTATCTGTCGCATAACCTGCACTACTCAGAAGATCACGGTGTGCTGATTATTATCGCCATCATGGTGGGGATGCTGTTTGTGCAGCCGATTATGGGCCTGCTGAGTGACCGCTTCGGCCGTCGTCCGTTTGTTATTTTCGGTAGCGTGGCGCTGTTCTTGCTGGCTATCCCGGCCTTTATCCTGATTAACAGCAACATGCTCAGCCTGATTTTCGCCGGTCTGTTGATGCTGGCGGTGATCCTGAACTGCTTTATCGGGGTGATGGCCTCGACGCTGCCGGCGATGTTCCCGACGCATATTCGCTACAGTGCGCTGGCGGCAGCGTTTAATATCTCGGTTCTGATTGCCGGCCTGACCCCGACTCTGGCGGCCTCGCTGGTGGAAAGCACCCAGAACCTGATGATGCCGGCTTACTACCTGATGGTGGTTGCAGCTATCGGTCTGGTGACCGGCCTGACGATGAAAGAGACCGCCAATCTGCCGCTGAAAGGGGCGACCCCGGCCGCGTCGGACCTGCAGGAAGCAAAAGAGATCCTGCGCGAGCATCACGACAATATTGAGCAGAAGATAGAAGATATCGATGCAGAAATTACCGCGTTGCAGGCCAAGCGCACGCGACTTGTCGATCAGCACCCCCGAATTAACGAGTAACCTTCAAGCCTGACTCCGGTCAGGCTTTTTTTTTGTTTTGTCGATGCCCCCCTGCAACGCCCTCAGCCGCGAAAGTTTATTGGCGCTTTTATAAGAACGTGCATACGCTATATGTAAGTTAATGCCCTTTTTTCAGCGACCACTGCGTCGGGACCCATACTTGTAAATATTCACGGGGCGTTATTATTCATTTTGATAATTTTTATGTGCGACTCCGCTCAATCATCGAGACATTATGGTGTTTTCTTGATGGCACAGGGTAAGTAAGGCTGAACTAAAAAAATAATAAGTGAGTCTGTTTATGCTGAGAAATTCGCAAAAGATTACTCATGGACGATATCCACTCATTATTAAATTAATTGATTTTTTCGCAATTAATTTCATTCTGATCGCCAGCGCGTGGTTCTTGAAAATAGAGCCCTTCGATACTGTTATTCTGATCAGCTTATTGTACTCGACGGCTTTTTTACTGTTTGGTGAGTACACCCAGTGCTATCAGTACCGCCCGAAGAACAACAAAATACGTAGCCAGCGGCGTCTGTTCTTAACCGCGTTCTTAGCCATTCTGTTTATCGGTTTTGTGCGTATTCTGGTCTCCGAACTGCATTCCCGTGGTTACCTGAGCGCAATGGATGTCCGTGATATTCCTGCGTCACCGTTCTGGTATGCCGCGCCCGTTGTTTTTTTGTATGCCGTGCGTCTGGTCATCTTCAAGCTCTCTGCGAAAAAAAGGATCCGGGTGGCCATTATTGGCATTACCGACAATGGCCTGGCGGCGGAAATGGCGCTGCGCAAAGAGTATTCCGACATTCAGCTGGAACTGGCCTTCTATGACGAACGGGAACCTTCGCGGCTGGGGGAGCTGGCGAAAAAAATCACCAGCCCCTATGAGGGGTCGGTGCTGAATTTGGTTGAAGCCGCGCAGGCGAGCAAGGTTGACGAGATTTATATCGCCCTGCCAATGGTGGCGCTGGAGCGCATCCGTCATTTTCTGGCGATGATGTCGGATACCACGGTCAATACCTATATCGTGCCGGACTTTTACGCCTACAGCACCAATATGTCGCAGTTACGCTCGATCCATAATTTGCAAACCATTGGCATCTTCGCTTCTCCGCTGGATGGGGGAGGCTCGTTTATTAAACGCGCGGAAGATCTGGTTCTGGGCAGCGTAATTATGCTAATGATTGTGTCGTTAATGCTGGTGATTGCCATTGGAATAAAGCTCACGTCGCGTGGGCCGGTGTTCTTTAAGCAGGATCGCTATGGCCTGAGCGGGCAGAAAATAAAAGTCTGGAAGTTCCGCACCATGAAAGTGATGGAAAATACCGACACGGTGGTGCAGGCGACGCGGGATGACCCTCGGGTGACGCGCTTTGGCGCATTCTTACGCCGGACCTCACTGGATGAACTTCCGCAGTTCATCAACGTGTTGCAGGGGAATATGTCAATTGTCGGTCCGCGGCCGCACGCTGTGGCACACAATGAACTTTACCGTAAGCAGGTCGAAAACTACATGATTCGCCATAAAGTGAAGCCCGGTATCACCGGGTTAGCACAAATTAAAGGTTATCGTGGGGAAATTGACGCGCTCTATAAAATGGAAAAACGGGTTCAGTACGACATTGAATATATTCAAAATTGGTCCTTGTGGTTAGATATAAAAATTATCATTAAAACCATTTTTAAGGGATTTGTCGGCAAGAATGCATATTAAAATAATGGTTATCGCCGGAATCATGGTGTCTCCGGTTGCCTGGGCAGAATTAACACCTAAATCACACATTGGCTTTGCGGGCATCGACTTCCAGAGCAACGTTGCCGCGGACTACGGTCAGAACGATAACGTCACTTATCAACCCCATGACAGCGATGCGAAAAGCTCCGCGTTTATGGGCCTGCGGCCGGTGATCACCCTGACCGGCGAGCGCTATCAGGATCAGTATCTGCTGATGTACTCCGGCGACTATCGGCAGTATTCCAGCGATTCTGCGGATAACTACGACGATCACTTCTTCCGCTTCAATGGGGCATGGCGCTATGGCCTGATGCACGGTCTGAGCCTGAACCTGCAGGATTCCCTTGGGCACGAGCAGCGGGGCCGCGGCGTGACGGAGGGTTTTCTGCCGGACCAGTTCCGCCAGTACGGCATTCGTTCCCCGCTGACCACTAATTTCTTCGACAGCGAACTTCGTTACAGCTACGGTGCGCCAAAAGGGCGGGGCAAGGGCGAAATCGCGCTGGGTCATAAAAAGCTGACCTACGGCAATACCCAGGATGCGCAAAATGCGAGTGCCGATTTTTATCAGTACATTCGTGAAGAAGAATGGGATGAAAATAGCCTGGTCGCAGAAATTTTCGATCAGTACACATCTCAGACGCGTTTTCGCTATAGTTTTATTACCAACCAGCGTCGTTACGATAATGACCCGGAAAAAGACAGTAATGAATACTATTTGCGTTATGGCGTAAAGACGCAGCTGACCGGGAAAACAAACGTCGATGCGAACCTGTCGTGGCTGTATAAAACGTTTGAGAATAACCCAGGTTCGAAGGACTTTAATGGACTGAACTGGGACATTCAGGGCGAATGGAAGCCGCTTAAACAGTCGACATTTACCTTACGCACCTCGCAAAGTATTTCTGATCCTTCGGAGGCGGGTGGATATATTTTAGTGACCCAGTATGGTCTTTCATACAAACATTTATGGATGAACGACCGGCTCTCGACTTTGGTTGATTACACCTATACGACAGAAGACTATAAAGACCAGAACAAGGATCGTCATGATAAGAACGGGTTATTCACCGTTGCGGTGAGTTACGATCTGACGCCATCTATCAATTTTGGCGTTGAATATCATCTAGATACGCTTAAGTCTAATAAAGAGACAGATTCATTCACCATCGGACCCAATGACGATCAGGTCGTGCTGAGAACGTTGGGCTATGACGCATCTTTAATTATGCTTACAGCTAAGGTACAGATTTAAAATGAAAATAATGAACCTGTGCGTCCTTGTGCTACTCAGCGCCCTGTTGGCGGGCTGTTCGACGTCTCCTCCGCCATTAATGGATGATACGACGGTGAATGCCGACGAGTATTTACTCGGTGCCGGTGATACCGTCAATATTAATGTGGCTAATCAGCCTGACTTAACCATGCGCGTTGTCCTCGATAATAGTGGGACGATTAATTATCCCTATATCGGCAAGCTGGTATTAAAGGGTAAAACCGCAAGCCAGGTTGATGCGGAGATTACCCAGCGTCTACTCAAAGGTTATCTGGAACGGCCAATGGTGACCGTCAATATTGCTGAGTTCCGCAAATTCTATATCTCAGGCGAAATCGAGAATCCGAACGGTTATGCCTATGAACCCGGTATGACCGTCGAAAAAGCCATTGCCCTCGGCGGCGGTTTTACCGATCGCGCAGACCGCAAAGATTTAAGCCTCCGCAAGGCCAGCACGGGCGAGTTACTCAACAATGTTGATGTCACTCACTCTGTTCACCCCGGTGATATCCTTATTATTGGTATGGGGTTCTTCTGATGACGAAACTCTCAATGGTGGAAAATGGCAAAACACGGGAAAGCGCTATCGCTGTCTCAAAATTTGCCGGCGAAATTAGACAGAACCTGTGGAAAATTGTCCTGGTCGGCATTATTGCCGGGGCGATAGCGTGGGTTTTAATGAGTTTTATGTCATCGAAGTATATTTCGACGGCAACGGTGTTGATCAAAGCTCAGCCCGATAATGTGACGCCATTCCAGCAGGTTGAGGGCTATGACTCTACCCGAAACGGCTATTACGAAACGCAAAACGCGCTGATGCAGTCGCGCGTGGTGCTGGAGCAGGCCGTTCGCTCCCTGAAACTCGATCAAAATCCGGCGTTCATCGGTACCAAAACCGACAGCGCCTCGGCCAATGACAGCGAGCAGCAGCGAATCGATCGGGCGCTGAAAACGATGCAGAAAGACCTCACCATCAGCAGCGTGCGCACTACCCACCTGGCGACGGTGTCGTATGAATCCACCTCGCCTCAGCTGTCGGCAGATGTCGCCAACGGCGTGGCGCAGGCATTTATCAATTACACCCTTGCCCTCAAGCAGCAGAAAACCGGCAAGGCCCGGGATGATAACCAGCAGAAGCTGCAGGAACTCCAGCAGCAAATTGTTAAGCAAAAGGCCGCGCTGGATGCCTACCTGGCAAAAGAGGGGCTGTTGACCTTCCGCGGCGTCGACGGGTTTGAAACCGAACAGATGGGGATTGTCACCAACCGTCTGGCGGATGCGACCCAGCGTCGCGTGGCGGCCGAGTCGCTGTATAACGAAGTCCGCGCAGGGCGTTCATCGGGAAGCGTGATTTCGCTGCCGTCGGTGTCGAACCATGCCCAGATCCAGGATTTACGCATCGCGCTGATTCAGGCCAACAGTGCGCTGTATGAGCTGCGCAAATCCTACGGGCCGCAGCATGAAAAAATCCTCCAGGCGCAGGAGCGTATCCGGGCCATTCAGGATCAAACCGGGATGGCGTTAAGAGAGCAGCAGATTGGTTTGCGCCAGAGCTACGAGGCCGCGCTGGCGGACGAGAAAAATTATCAGCAGCAGCTGGAACAGCAGAAAGCGAACTTCCAGAAGATGTCGATGAAGCGCGACGGTTACAACGACCTGAAGCTGACGCTGGATAAGACCGAAGAGATGTATAAAGTGGTCTATCAGCGTACCCAGGAGCTGACATTGCCGGGCTCGTATACCGATGCCGATGCGGTGATCTACGATCCCGCCGTCCCGGCCGAACGGCCAGCAAAACCGAATAAGCCGCTGCTGTTGCTGATGGTTGTTCTGCTGGTGATGGTCTTCTACATGCTGTACTTGATTGTTAAAGCGGCGATGGATCGCTCGGTGAACACCCTCAGCCAGATGCAAAAACGCCTTGGCCTGGCGCCGCTGGGGGAGATCCGCCGCTTTACGGGGGCAGACGGGCGCAGCAACATTCGCAACCTGATTACCAACGATCCGCTTAATGCCGACATCATTCACAGCATCCGTACCCACATCATTCTGCATCAGCTGCCGCTGAAGGTGATAGCGATCGCCTCGACCGAGGGCGGGGAAGGGCGTTCTCTGCTGGCGAACCTGCTGGCGAACTCCCTTAGCTTTGACCAGAAGACGCTGATTATCGATATGGATTTCTTTAACAGCGATGGCCTGTCGGGCGAGCTGGGTTCACCGAAGGCACCGGGCGTGGCGGAAGTGTTGTGCGGCGAGAGCAGCGTTGACAATGTGCTGGTGACACTCAGCGACAGGCTCGACTTCCTGCCGCGCGGCACGAGCAGGGTCTCGTCTTTGCTGTTGCTGTCGCCGGAACGTCTCAAGCCGCTATTGGCGACCCTGCGTACCCGCTACCAGCGCATCATCATTGACGTGGCGGCGGTTAATCAGAGCCAGGATGTGCAGCTGATTAGCCCGGTGACGGATGGCCTGATCTTCGTCCTGAAAGCGGGTCTCTCGTCTTCCGATACCATTGGCGCCGCCATTGATAAGGTCACCCTCAATCGCGGGGTCGTGATTGGTGGGGTGATAAATCAGGTGGTGGATAAAAACCTGGAAACCAAAGAGGGGTTACGTTCACTCAATCACCATACCCATGAACTGATGAACAGCACAGGTCGGGCATGAGTTTACTGAAGAGCGCATCCACGATAGCTGGATCGTCAGTGATTTCTCAGCTGATCGGCGCCCTGTCGATCTGGCTGATTTCACATAAGTACGATCTGGGTGAAGTGGGGCTGTATGCGCTCAACTACAGCATTGCCTTGATTGGCGCGCAGGTGTGTACCTTTGCCTCGCAGCTGCTGATCCCCCGGCAGCCGGATGATGAACTCACCCAGAACGTGGTGTTTTGTCTTCTGCAGAGCCTGCTGGTCGCCGTGCCATACGCCGTGCTGACGGCCTGGTTGTTTGATCAGAATGTGTTCTTCCTCTACCTGCTTACCCTGTCGAATACCTGGGTGCTGGTGGCGGAAAACCTCTCCCTGCGCACGGCCAACTTCCGCTTTCTGGTGGTCCAGCGTATTTCCGTTTCGGTGGTGGTGGTGCTCTCGGTGCTCCTCACCAGCCAGGTGATGGCTTTTTACTGGGCGTGGGCGGTGTCGATGATGGTGCTGACCGCGGCCTGCATTCTGTGGGCATTTGATGTTCGCAGCATTACGCTGCATCACCTGCTTCCCGCCAGTAATCTGGCATTTCTCAGAAAACATATCCACCACCTCAGCAAAGTCGGCAGTGCCGAAGTGCTGGCGATGGCCAACAGCAACCTGCCGATCATGCTGATCAACTTCTGGTTCTCGGCCCTGACGGCGGGCTATTTTTCGGTGGTCAGTCGCTTCTGTCTGGCCCCGGTGGTGATTGTGGGCAACGCGGTGCGCAATACCATTTTCTCGAAATGGTCGATTGATTTCAGAAACAACGTATTCAATTACCAGGAGTATACGAAGGTGCGTATGCTGCTGTTAACGCTGGGGATTATCTGCACGCTGGGGGTTTTTATTTTTTACCCGATCGTGATGAATCTGGGCTTCAGCGAGGAGTGGATTAACTCGGTCCCCACGTCGCGCTATATGCTGCCGTACCTGTTCCCGGCGCTGGCGGTCTGTCCGCTGACGGTGATTGAGCTTATCTTCGGCTCGCACCGGTATTTTCTGCGCATTCAGCTCGAGCAGCTGGCGATTGTGATCATGGCTTTTGTGGTGGTGCCGTATTTTTACAATGACTACGCCACCGCCATTATTCTCTTTTCGATTCTGACGTTTGTTCGCTACGCGTTTATCTACCTGAAAGTGAATAAGCGCGCCGATATGCTGAAAAACGGGTCGGTGACATCATGAATCTCAATACCGGACATTACTTACAGACCTTCGCCCTGTTAACCCTGATGGTCTGCGGGCTGGTGCAGTATTTTACCGGCGCGCAGGCGGTGCTGTGGCTGCCCTTTTTCATGACCCTGCTGATGAGCGGCCTGCTGGTACTCCAGACCCGGGATGAACCCCTGCAACTGGATGCCCAGGAGACCATTATTCTGGCGCTGTACATTTCATTTCTGGCGCTGGTCGGCATTTCGACCCTGTTCCAGGGCGGGGCGTTGATTACGCTGATTGGCTTTAAAAATGAGCTTGCGCTGTCGCTGGTGATGGTCAGCCTGCTGCTGGGGTTCTGCCGCGAGTCGCAGATCTATCGGGTAACGCGCGGGATGTACTGGGTGTTTTACGCCCAGTTCCCGGTGGCGCTGTACCAGCTGATCGTTGTTCTGCCGCAGCGTGTGGCGCTGCACGGTGAAGAGGAAAAGTGGGACTCCGTCGTGGGGACCTTCGGCGGTGACCCGATGGGCGGTGGGAATACCGCCGCCATGGGTTTGTTTTGTCTGCTGATCATGCTGCTGAAAGTCTCGGAATATAAACATGGCCTGACGAGCTTCAAATCTATGGCCCTGCATATCGTGCTGGGGTTTGTGATGTGTATCGTCGGCGAGGTCAAATTTGTGATCCTCCTGTCGCCGCTGCTGCTGGCGTGGGTATGGCTGATGCCGTCTTACGTTAAGGACGTGAGTAAAGTCAGCCTGACCGTGCTGTTGTCCATTTTTGCCGGAATGGCGCTGCTGATCGGGCTGGCGATTGTGGTCCTCGCCTACGGCTATGCATCGGCGTTTGGCAGCGATCCGACGCTGAGCGCCTTCACCATCTTCCTGAACTCGATGGACTATATCTTCGATCCGAATTACATCATGCCCAGCGGGGAGGTCGGCCGTATTACCACGCTGCTGTTCTGGCTGAAAAACAGCGATTTGTCCGGGCTGCCGGGCACGCTGTTTGGCTACGGTCTGAATGCCACCAACAGCGGCAGCGCCTTGTCTCCCGGCTTCCTCAACCGGGTCTACAACTTGATCCTCGATTCCACCTCGTTGAGTATGCTGCTTTGGGAAGTGGGGGTCATCGGCACGCTGATGTTTATCGGCCTGTTTGTCTACATTCTGAAAGTGATCCAGCCTGAACCGCTGCTGTCGCTTGAACAGCTCGACAAAGCCGATCTTCATCTGCTGAGTTTTGCCCCAGCCTTTAACGTCTTTTCCATCGCCTGTTTATTGAGTCTGCCGTACAGCCAGATATTGATGATCATCCCTATGTTGCAATTTTTATTCTATCTGGCGTTAGGGTCCAGTCTGGTTATTCGTCGGACCGTACGTCGCTATGCGGGACAGTATTAGATGCAGAAACCTTTTATCTCCGTCAGTATCAAAACGTTAAACGAAGCCGAATGTATTGAGAAAACCATCGATAGCATTCGCAGCCAGTTAGCCGATTATCCGCATAAAATTATTGTGGCGGATAGCCTGTCCACGGATAACACCCAGCAGCTCGCCAGCAATAAAGGCGTGATGGTGGTGTCGTTAACGGAGCCGGAGGATCGCTCCTGCGGCGTGGGGCATCAGCTTGGCTATCTCTACAGTGAAGGCGAATACATCCTGCTAATGGACGGTGACATGGAGCTGGAGCCGGGCTTTATCGACCATGCAGTGGCGTTTTTGCAGGACAACCCGACGTATGCGGGCGTGGCCGGTACGGTGGAGATGGACGAGGCGTCAAACTATGAGTTCACCTCACGTAAGCAGCGCATCAATAAGATTTACCCGCTGGGGGATAACGACCATTTAGGCGGCGGCGGATTGTATCGCCGCTCGGCGATTGCGGATGTGGGCTACCTGACCAACCGCAGCCTGCACGCTTACGAAGAGGCAGAGTTAGGCATGCGCCTGCTGACGGCGGGCTATAAGCTGCGTCGTCTGGACGTGCCCTATTTCCGCCATACCTCGCACTCGCTGCCAACGCTGAAGATGCTGTGGTTTCGCTGGAAAAGCGGGTTTCACCAGGCGCCGGGCGAACTGCTGCGCAGCGCGTGGGGTAAGCCTTATTTTCGCCATGCGCTTAATATGGTCAAAAACGAAGTGATCTTCGCGGGCTATATCCTGTTCGTTCTGATAGCGTTTTTGACCCTGGACGTCAGCCTGATTGATATCGCGCTGCTGCCGCTGCTGGCCTTTATCCTGCTCAAGACTATTCAGAATCGTTCCTTCAAAAACGGCCTTAACAGCGTGGTTAACCTCGCCGTGCTCTCTGCCGGGCTGATCAAGGGACTGTTCCACCCGCTTCGCGATCCGAGGGTTCCCCCCAGCAATAAAGTGGTTCATGACCAGGGGGACCAATGAAAGTTTTGATGGTGAATAAGTTCTTCTTTATTAAGGGCGGCGCGGAAACGGTGTACTTTCAGGAACGTAATATGCTGAAAGCGGCCGGCGTGGAGGTGATTGATTTCTCCATGCAGCACGCGAATAACTTTTCGTCTGACTATGCTGACTACTTCGTCAGCAACGTGGATTACCACAAAGAGGGCGGGTTGCTGGCGGGGGTCAAAACCGCCGTCAATTTTATTCACAATCGTGAAGCCTGCAAAAAGATGCTGGCGCTGCTGGAAAACGCGCGCCCGGATATTGTCCATTTTCACAATATCTATCATCAGCTGACCCCGGCTCTGATTAAGGTCGCCCGTGATTTTGGCTGTAAGACCGTGCTTACTGCCCATGACTACAAGATTATGTGCCCGTCGTACTCGATGCTGCGCGATGGCAAGGTGTGCGATGCCTGCGTAACCGGCACGGTATTTAATGCCTTTCGCTACCGCTGTCAGGAGGGATCGGCCTCGAAGAGCCTGCTGCTGTCACTGGAAGCCACCTGGCAGTACATTGCGCAAAATTATCAGGCGCTGGACGTTATCGTCTCTCCAAGCGAATTTCTGCGCGGCCAGCTGAAGCGGACCCTGCCGGATTCCCGTATCGACGTGATTGTGAACGGCATGGACGACAGTCAGATGCCCGATACCACCGTAGATGAGGGTTATCTGCTGTACGTGGGTCGCCTGAGCCGGGAAAAAGGGGTGCCTACCCTGACCCAGGCGCATGAGAAAATGCGCAATAAGGTGCCGCTGAAAATTGTCGGTCACGGGCCGCTGCATGATGACATGGTAGCGAGATACCCCCATGCCGAGTTCCTCGGCTACGTCCAGCAGGGTCCGGCGCTGAATGCACTGATCCAGAACGCCAGAGCGGTGGTGCTCCCGTCAGAATGTTATGAGAACTGCTCCATGTCGGTGCTGGAGGCGATGGCCTTTGCCCGGCCGGTGGTCGGGGCCCGCATTGGCGGGATCCCGGAGCAGGTGCGACACGGCGTTGAAGGGCTGCTGTTTGAACCCGGCAATGTTCAGGATCTGGCTGATGCGTTGGACAGGATGGCGGAAAATCCGGCCCAGGCCCGGGAGATGGGACTGAAAGCCCGCGAGCGTCTTTGCCAGAAATATTCGCTGCGCAAGCACATGGAGTCGTTGCAGGCGCTGTATACCGAATTGCTCAGCAGGCCCTGACATGTTCAAAAAAATCACGGTGTTTGGCACGCGCGGGATCCCCGACGTACTCGGCGGGGTGGAAACCCACTGCCAGAATCTGTACCCGGCAATCCGCAACCAGTTTGAGGTAGAAATTTGCGTCATCGCCCGCTCGCCCTACGTCAGCTACCGGCGTTCGCGCTACAAAGATGTGGAAACCCTGGCCCTGTGGGCGCCGAAAAAACGCAGTCTTGAAGCCATTGTCCACTCCGTTGTCGCGGCGTTCAGGACAGTCGTCGACCGATCCGATATTGTGCATGTTCACGCCATCGGGCCGGGGCTGGTGGTGCCGCTGTTACGCCTGCTGGGCAAGCGGGTGGTCTTTACCCATCATGGGCCGGACTACGAGCGCCAGAAGTGGGGCTGGGCGGCAAAACAGATCCTGATGCTGGGTGAGAAAGTGGCGGTGAAGTATGCCCATGAAGTGATCGTCATCTCTGAGGTCATTAACCAGATCATTCAGAAGAAGCATGGCCGCCGCGATGCGCATCTGATTTATAACGGTGTCCCTGCGCCGCAACCGCTGGATGATGCGTTGATCGACAGGATCCTCGGCCGCTACGGTTTGCAGCCCGGGAACTACATTGTGATGGTCGGGCGCTTCGTCGAAGAGAAGGGGATGCATGATGCCCTCGCCGCTTATCAACAGTCGGGCCTGACGTTGCCGCTGGTGCTGGTGGGCGATGCGGATCATCCCACGGAATACAGCACGCGGCTGAAGCAGGATGCGCTACAAACCCCGAATGTGGTGCTGACGGGGTTTTTAAAGGGCGAAGCGCTGCAGGTTGTCTTCTCTCAGGCGTCTCTGTTTGTGATGCCCTCTTACCACGAGGGGCTGCCGATTGCGCTGCTGGAAGCGATGTCGTTTTCGCTGCCGGTGGTGGTGAGCGACATTTTGCCGAATCTTGAGGTCGGCTTACCGGCTGAGACCCATTTCAGAGTGGGTGACGTTGCTGATTTAGCACAGAAAATGACAAGATGGCAGAATACGCCCCGGATTGATTACCATGACTATCTGCAGCATTACGACTGGCATGAAATCGCCAGGAAAACCGTGTCTGTCTATCATCGCTTATACAAAACAACAGGTTAAAATTGTCCAGTAAGTCCAGAAACCCAATAGTGATTGACCGCTTTTATGAAGCGCTTGATGAAAACGTGATTGCAGAATTGACCCCGGAGCAAAAGCAAGAGATCGAGAACGCGATTATCTCGGTGACGCTCGCTTCACGGCACAGGGTCGATATTCGTCGCGGTTTTCCCTTCTTCGGTAAACGCTACTATATGGTGTTTTTACTGGGGCGGGATTTACGCAAGCGCATACGTCCGGAATCCAGGCTGTCGCGTGTCGTGGTGACCTTTCTGATCCTGTTCGCCACGCTGTTCTTCCTGTTTTGCATCCTGCTGACACTGTATATGATCAAATCCGCCCTCGGGATTGACGTGTTTCAGCATTTCCACGTTGGGATCTGGGACTGGTGGCTTAACCTCAGGGATCGTTAAGGCGGTCGCCACCGGGTTTGTGGGTTCAGGGGCGATAGCCGCCCGGGTTGTTTTTCTGCCAGTTCCAGGCGTCGCGCATCATCTCATCCAGATTGCGGGTGGCCTGCCAGCCCAGCTGCTGGCGTGCCAGAGAAGAATCTGACCAGCACTCGGCCACGTCTCCGGAGCGTCTGCCGACAATCCGGTAGTTGATGGTGGTCTGTGCCGCTTTTTCGAAGGCCTTAATCAGGTCAATCACCGAATAGCCCACCCCGGTACCAAGGTTTATAGCTTTAAACGCGCCGCCTTCGGCTTTATGGTCCAGCGCGGCGAGGTGGCCGCTGGCGAGATCCATGACGTGGATGTAGTCCCGGATGCCGGTGCCGTCCGGCGTCGGGTAATCATTGCCGAACACGGTCAGGCACTCCAGCTTGCCGATGGCCACCTGCGAAATATAGGGCACCAGATTATTGGGAATGCCGTTCGGATCTTCGCCCAGCCGCCCGGAAGGGTGTGCACCCACCGGATTGAAATAGCGCAGGCAGGTAATCGTAAATTCCGGATGTGCGACAGAGAAGTCAGCCAAAATCTGTTCGACCATCAGCTTAGAGGTGCCGTAAGGGTTAGTGGTGCCGCCGGTGCGCGACTGTTCGCTCAGAGGGACTTTATCGGGATTGCCATACACCGTGGCGGAAGAGCTAAATATAAGGCTGTTCACCCCCGCCAGCGCCATTTCATTCAACAGCACCATCGTTCCGACAACATTATTTTCGTAATAGGCCAACGGTTTTTTTATCGACTCAGAAACGGATTTAAGCCCGGCAAAGTGAATAACGTCAGTGATGGCATGCCGGGCGAAAACGGTTTTCAGGGCCTCGCGGTCCAGAATGTCGGCGATGTACACTGCAGGTGCTTTACCGGCTAATTGCGCAACCCGGGTTAATGATTCTTGTGAGGCGTTAGAGAGATTATCGATGACGACGACATCTTCATCCCTTTCGAGTAATGCCAGCACCGTATGCGAACCGATATATCCTGCGCCACCCGTAACCAGAATCGCCATAATCTCTCTCCGTCATTCAGTTAAATAGACGCTTTCGATGATTAACCATGATTTTATAAGATAGCTTTTTCAACGTAGAGAGCACGCTGAAGGTCAGTCTTTTTGTATCGTAGACAATATAATTGTCGGTGAAATTCAGAGTGTGAATGCCGTCACTGTTATTTATCGAAGAACTTATTCGGCCCACCAGTTTTTCTTCGTATTTATCCGGCGTCAGGCGGGTGAGTTCTTTAATAAAGATAGATTTGCCGTACACCTCAGGGTTGCACTCCTGGGTGAAAATGTACGTTTTACCGTTAACCGTATAGGGTGCGCCCGCGCCGCGCAGGTGTTCATTACAGACATCCAGCGTGGGGGAGATGAGCCTCCAGTCGCCGAAAACGCTGTCGGCAGTGTGGATGACCATCTCATTGTCCATGCTGGTAGATACCAGATAACTCAGGCCATTCAGCCCGAAGATGACGTTATCCGTTACCGCTAAATCGGAAACCAGCACTTTGACTTTTTCCCAGCGTGCGGGGAAATCAACGCACCGGAATAAGATAATTTCTTTTCTTTCCGACGACTCCGGGATCATAAAAAGCTGACCGTCGAGGTGGAACAGGAACGGGAAGGAGAGATGACACTTTAATTCATCAAAGCCATCCAGTTTAACATCATCAATTTCAACGAGATCTTTATTCAGAATACGACAGCGTAGTACACCTTTTGAATTTAGAAAAGAGAACGCCTCATAAAAAACGTACAGGTGATCGCCTTTGTCGATAATAAAGGGGTCGGCCTGGAAGATATATTTCTTATCCAGCTGCTGTGCTTTAGCATTGTTGAGGATTTCCAACGTGTTTTGCGGAAAAACATGTTGCCCCTTGCTATTAATAACCATGATATCCCAGGACTCATGGAAGAACAGCTTCTTGATAAGCTTATTGTTTTTATTCAACATTTTATCATTTTACTCATGAGTAAAATTAAATAAGCCGGAGATGATAAAAGCGTCTATACGTAAAGCTGGCAGCAGAATTAATCGCAACAATCACTATTTCCAGGTGTTGACATTACTTTGCAAAGAGAGTGTGTCAGCATTAAACTCAGCTGAAGAGATGCTTGCCGCTCTACACAGTATACGATCAAATTTATCATAGCGAATGAATACAACGCGGACGCGGGTATATCTGTCCCTACAACCTTAAATCCGCTCTTTGCATAAAGAAATAATAGTTTTGGGTGAGTCCCACATTTTATCGCAGCGATTAACGGCCCGCTGGCGCAATGTCGGCAGGAATCCGGGCATAAGGGGCATTCAATGCGCTTAAACGATCTGTACTGCAAAAAAAGAAGTGTGCTGTTGCTGGCAGTGGGGGGGCTGTCATTCTCCTCGACGCCTGTTCAGGCCGAGCCTGTGCAAACCGTTAATCCCGTGGCCATCACAACCCCTTTGGTCAATCCCGGGAATGGGGTGGCCAGTTTTCATGGCGGCTTTGGTGACAACCTCGGTCCGGCGCAATATCCGGATACCGGTATCGAGTACCGCCGCTATTACTGGAGCGAGCTTGAGCCCAAAGAAGGGCAGTTTAACTTTGCGTTAGTTGATGAGGCCTTTGCCGCGGCAGCCCGGCATCAACCGGCCATGAACGTCGGTTTACGTTTTATGATCCTCGATGGGCCGGAGTCCGGATCGAAAATTCCCCAGTGGTTGATCGATAAAGGTATAAAAGGAGACTGGACGACGGATGATAAAACCTTTGCCCCGGATCTGAACGATCCTACCTTTATACGTTATGCGCAGCGCCTCCTTAATACGTTCGGGGCGCGTTACGGCAAGAACCCGGAACTGGCGACGCTCGATATTGGTATCGTCGGTGCCTGGGGGGAGTGGCATAACAGCAATTTCCCGAACCTCAAGCCGCTGCATGAGCGTTACACCACCGAGCAGCTTAACCGCTACGTCGACATGCATTTCACCGCTTTCCCCGACACGCCGAAGATCATGCTTATCAGCGGGGAAGGCTCGCTGGTATATGCCGCCAAAAAAGGGGCTGGCTGGCGGGCGGACTGCTGGGGCGACTGGCGCAATTTTGGCCCTGACTGGAACCATATGCGCGATGATTACCCGCAGCGCATCGAGGCTGCCCAGTCCAGCTGGTCGGGGTTCAATCAGGTCTGGCAAAAAGCCCCGGTTAGCTTTGAGATCTGCGGGCATATGGCGGAATGGCTCAGCGTGCAGCGCTACACCCGTGAAGAAGTGCAGGCCACCTTTGACTGGGCGCTGGCGCAACACGCCAGCACTATTAACCTTAAGTCCACCGACGTGCCGAAGGTATACCGCGATATTGTCGACAAGGCGCTGGCCAAAATGGGGTACCGCTTCCGGGTGGTGTCACTGACCCATCCGGCGAGCGTAAGGGCCGGGCAAAGCCTCGCGCTTAACAGCAGCTGGTCAAACGATGGGGTGGCACCGATTTATCTGCGCTATACCCTGGCCTGGCGGCTGCAGGATAAGCGCGGGCAGACCGTTGCCCAGGGCAGCGCCGGGGATGACATCCGTCAGTGGCTGCCGGGCAGCCAGCGTTCCGGGTATCAGCTGGCGACGCCGCGCAATCTGGCGGCAGGGCAATACCATCTGGACGTAGGGTTGCTGGATAAGAACGGCCTGCCGCGTATTCAGTTGGCCAATGAAGGTAAGCAGGACGACGGATGGTATCGCCTCTCATCGGTAATGATTAACTGACAGCAATACGCAAAAACAGGAACCCAGCCGAGGCTGGGTTCTTTCTTTCTATATATAGATACGTAATTTCCCGCTAAAGCGTCCGTTCGTCCCCAGAATACCCCCCTTTTTCTGTGTCTGAGAGGGGTGATTTCCGCCAGCCTGTGGATAATTCTGTGTGTAAACGGGTATAAGGCGGGGTTTTGCTGTGGAATGCAGCAGTCAGTCATTTTTCTGCAATTTAACTGTTGCGGCCTGCGGAGAACTCCCTATAATGCGCCTCCATCGACACGGAACATGTGAACAACTTCACAAGGTGACCGAGACGATAAGAGGTTGAGACAGTAACTGTCCACCTCGAGTTACAAGCGAAAGCGGTAACTCACTGCTCTTTAACAATTTATCAGACAATCTGTGTGGGCACTCAAAGTGACATGGATTCTTAACGTCGCAAGACGAAAAATGAATACCAAGTCTCTGAGTGAACATACGTAATTCATTACGAAGTTTAATTCACGAGCA
>NZ_JBOGBT010000012.1:0-27267 GCF_051656365.1 Silvania sp.
ATGAGGTTGCCCCGACCATCACCAGCGGTGCCACGGCCACGGCGATTAACGAAAACAGCGGTGCGGGTCAGGTGATCTACACCGCCACCGCGAACGACACCGCTGATATCAGCGCAGGCGTCACCTTCTCGCTGAAAGCGGGCAGCGACGCGGGCCTGACTATCGACCCTGTCACCGGCGCGGTCACCCTGACCGGCACCCCGGATTTCGAAAGCAAAGCCAGCTACAGCTTCACCGTTGTGGCTACCGATGCCGCCGGCAACCACAGCGACCGGACGGTGACGCTGGGGATCAACAACATTGATGAGGTTGCCCCGACCATCACCAGCGGCGCGACGGCCACGGCGATTAACGAAAACAGCGGTGCGGGTCAGGTGATCTACACCGCCACGGCAACCGACACCGGCGATATCAGCCATGGCGTCACCTTCTCACTCAAAGCGGGCAGCGACGCGGATCTGACTATTGATCCGATCACCGGGGCAGTCACCCTGACCGGCAACCCGGACTTTGAGAGCAAAACCAGCTACAGCTTCACCGTTGTGGCTACCGATGCCGCCGGCAACCACAGCGACCAGACGGTCACGCTGGGTATCAACAACGTTGATGAGCAGGCTCCAAGCTTCACCACCGGCAACAGCAGCGACAGCTATGCCAGCGCCACGGTGAGCGTTGTTGAGAATACCGATGCCAGCACCGTCCTCTATACCGCACAGGCCAATGATAATGACGCCGCCGACGGTGGCGAGCACGTCACCTACAGCCTGGCTGACGAGTTTGGTCACGCAGACGCCCAGTATTTCACTATCGACGCTACAACGGGTGCAGTCACCTTTAATACCAGCCCCGACTATGAAGGCGCCCACGCGCCGCAATACACCTTCAATGTCGTTGCCACTGACGCAGCAGGTCACACAACCACGCAGAGCGTCACCGTCAATGTCACCGATGTGGACGAAATCGCCCCTACTGTCACGCTCGACGGCAGCTCGTCAGGACCAGCGATATTGAGTCCGGGGACCAACTACCTTTACCTCAACGGTTTTGATACCACCGCGCTGGGCGACGGCAGCTTCCTGGTGACATGGGCAGGCAATAACAATGGCAGCTACGGGATCTATGCCCAGCGCCTCAGCGCTCAGGGTGTGGCGCTGGGTGAACCGATACAGCTCGCTTCAAGTGCGACCAACATGTTCTATAACGCGTCGGACAGTGTCGTCAGCGTGACGGCCATTAATGATGCCGGGGCTTACGCCGTGGCCTGGACCGGCAAGGACGACACCAGCAATCAAACCAGCATCTATACGCAGCTGTTCAACGCTGACGGCAGCCCACTATCCGCAGCCGCGCAGCTTGATGGGGCCGCCTCTGCTCAGGATATCGCTCCGCAGATCGCGACGCTGGCCGATGGCGGCTATATCGTGACCTGGTACATCAGCGGCGGCGGCGTCTACGTGCAGCGCTTTGACGATACCGGCGTTGCAGTGGGCAACACCGTGCCGCTGGCGGTGTCAGATTCTTCTGGCAACGCCAGCCCGCAGGTGACCGTGCTGGACAATGGCGGCTACGTGGTGACCTGGCAGGGCCAAACCTCCGGCGACTACCACATCTATGTGCAGCAGTTCGATGCCAACGGCACCGGCGCTGCCCCTGCGGTGCTGGACGCCACGACGGGAAGTTACTACAACAACGAAACTCTGCCGCAGATCACGGCGCTGGCTAACGGCGGCTATGTGGTCACCTGGTCGGGCTTCGACTACAGCAGTTCGAACTACAACAACAGCACCTATGTGCAGCAGTTCGATGCCACCGGAGCCAGGGTCGGCAGCATCGTCGTCCTGGACGACTTGAGCAACATCAATAACGGTGGCGACAATACCTATCCGTATGTTGCAGCGCTGGCCGACGGTGGCTACGTAATTACCTGGATGGAAAACGGCAATACCAACGGCTTAGGGGGCTACGCTGTCTATGTGCAGCAGTTCACTGCTGGCGGCAGCAAAGTGGGTGCTACCGTGCAACTGGACGCAACGCACAACAACGCTGGCATCAACGACGACCAATTCCCACGCATCACGGCGCTGGGCGATGGCGGCTATGTCGTCACCTGGATGGGCTTTGGTATGTCGGGCCAGGACGTCTATGTGCAGAAGTTCAATGCCAGCGGTATCGCGGTAGGCGATATCGTGCAATTGGGAACTTCCGGCAGCGCGACTAACCTCTTCCCGCAGGTCACCGCCGCCGGTGCAGACGGCGAATACATGGTGACCTGGTACGGTAGCGACCCTGCCAGTGGTATTTTTGACTTCCACCTCTACGTGCAGAAATTTAACGCCGACGGCAGCACCTACGAAAACCTCGTCGTGCTGAACCATGACGGCCAGGCCACTGTGCAAAGCAGCGAAAGCGGCACCGTCTATCTCGTCAACGATGATGTGGTGGTCAGTCAGCTTAGCGACATTACCGGCGCTGCCAGCGATAAGTGGGCCAGCACGGCTGTCACGGCAAATACCCCTGCTTCGATCTCCGCAGCCAACCTCGCTGAAGGCACCTACCATGCCTGGGCCGTTGATGCGGCTGGCAATCTATCCGTTGTTTCCGGCAGCAGCGTGATGGTGGACAACACCGTGCCGGTCTTCACCAGCGCGACCACCGCCGCCGACATTACGGACAGCACCGCCGTTGGCGACACGGTCTACACCGCTGCCGCCAGCGACGCGCACGGCATCACCTACAGCCTGAACGACACCCTGCACTTCCGCATCAACGCCAGCACCGGCGTGGTGACGTTGCTCTCCAGCCCGGCCAAGGCCAGCGGTGCGCAATTTATTGTCACCGCCACCGATGCCGCCGGTAATCAGACCACGCAGACCGTCACTTACAACGTCGTCGACACCACGCCGCCTGGCGTCACGCTCATCAGCGACCTGGATGGCGTGGAGCAAAGCGGTGAGACGGTTACCGTGCAGAGCTCAGAGGCTGGCACGGTATACCTGGTCAGCGACAGCGTGACGGTGACGGATCTGAACAGCCTCATCAACGCTGCCGACAACCTGGTGAACAGCGTTGCCGTCACGGCTAACGCCAGCACCGTGCTGGCGCTGACAGGTCTGGACGAAGGCACTTACCACGCGTACGCCGTGGATGCGTCCGGCAATGTCTCTGCTATCTCCGGCAGCAGCGTGACAGTGGACAACACCGCGCCCGTGATTTCTGGTGGCGCGACCGCTACCGGTTCCACCCTCACCAGCGGCGCAGCGGCGGGCACCCAGGTGTACGACGCTAACGCCAGCGATGCCCACGCCATCAGCTACAGCCTGGACCAGAACAGCCTCGGCTTGTTCAACATCAACGCCACTACCGGCGTTGTGACGCTGAACAGTTCTGCCGTCGCTGGCAGCTACAACTTTACTGTTACCGCCACCGATGCGGCGGGTAACCACAGCAGCCAGACCGTCACCGTTGAAGTGGCGGAGGGTAACAACCTTGATGGCAGCCCGATGGTTTCGGGTAGCACCACCGACACCGCCACCCAGATGACTGTCAACGTTGGCCTCGAGAAGCTGAGTAACGGCTACACGGTCATGGAGTACATGCGCCAGATCGGCGGCGACACGCTTACCGGCAATCCGACCGGCGCGCTGTATGACGGCGTCGTCAGGGTGTTGGACGCCAACAACAACGTCGTCAAGACTCTGGATATCAGCGTTCCCGCGGGCTACACCATGCAGGATACGCAGATCAAGGCTCTGGCCAACGGCGGCTTCGTCGTGGCCTGGTCGCAGGTGGAGGCCATAAACTGGACTGACTTTAGCGTCCACTACGCTATCTACGACAACAACGGCAACCTGCAATCCAGCGACACCCTGGCATCACCTGGCTCCGGCGTGACTATCGCGGCGCAGAGCAGCGCGAATGGCGGTGATTTCGCGATTGCCTACCAGACGATGGGCCCCGGGACCGATCAGCAGCAAGCCGTCTCTGTCTTCAGCTACAACGGCAGCGGATCCAGCTTCACCCAGAGCGCGCAGACCCTGATCGGCGGCAACAGCGCGAGTCAAAACTTCGGCGGCGTCGCAAGCCCGGCAGTTCAGTTGATGAAATTCCAGCTGACGCCAGGTGTGCTGACGGCCCTGAGCGATGGCAGCTATGTCCTGGCGTCCGAAGTGTACGACTGGATAGGCACGCCGGGTCAGTCGGCGACCAGCACGCCTATCGGGGCCTTCATCTTCAAGCTCGACGCCAATGGCACGCTGGCCAATTTCGACAACGGCAGCACCTGGCAGCGCGTTAACTGGAATGACGAGCAGGGTTCTCCGACCAACGTGATTGCTTTCGACGGCGGTTTTGCCGTCTTTAGCCAGGAATACCGCTCCGCGACCTGGGAGGTCACCCTCTATAACAACAACGGTACGCTGATCACCACCAACGTACAGAGCAACACCGTTTATGGCATGGGGACCCAGAACTATCACGCCGTGGACGTTGGTGCGATGGACAAAGAGACCCATTCCGGGTTGGCGTGGTATATCAACGGCTACCTGGCGGGATCGGCCACGGCCTATGACAACGGCACGGATCTGGTGTTTGTGTTCCCTGACGGTAACGGCGGCTTTAGCCAGGTCACCATCTCCAAAACCACCGGCGAGCTGACCAGTGACGTGACCGACAGCGGTATCACGGTGCCACAGGGCGGGCAGTTGTATAACCCGCGGATCGTCTCCGATGGCGCGGGCGGCTATGACATCACCTATTCTGTCCTGTTTGATTCCGACACACTCGATGGCGGCAAAAGCGGCTACGCAGTCGGTGATATCTACCAGATCGGCCTGAATGCGCCTGTGGCACCGACAGTGACCGATGCCCACATCGCCATCACCTCCACGCCAGGTGGCGCAGACGGCATGACCTACAAGGTCGGCGACACCGTTACCGCCGTGTGGGACAACTCGGCCAGCGGCGATGCCAATACCAGCGCCGTGTCCAGCGTCACCATGGATTTCAGCCAGTTTGGTGCCAGCACGCCAGCAACGGCCTGGGACGACGGCACCCACGGGGATGCCATCGCGGGCGATGGGAAATATACGGCGCAATACACCCTCACCGCCGGTGCCATTAACAACGTAGACAGTCGCAACGTCGCCGTTACGGTCACCACGGCGAACCACGGCACAGCGACTGCAGCGGACAGCACCAGCCTGACGGTAGACAACACCGCGCCTGTGCTTACCAGCAGCACGCCACAGGACAACGGCGGCAGCGTAGCCACGGGCGCTAACCTGACGCTGACCTTCAGCGAGGATGTGCTGGCCGGCAGCGGCCATATCACCCTCGTCAATGAGAGCAACAGCAGTCTGAACAAGGTCATCGACATCACCGACAGTTCGCAGGTCAGCATCAGCGGCAACACGGTGACGGTTAACCCGACAACGGACCTGGCGGCAGGCGCAAACTACCACGTCCAGATCGACAGCAGCGCGCTGCACGACACGGCGGGCAATGACTATGCCGGTATCAGCACCTCGACGGCGCTGAATTTCACGACCGTTTCCGCCGGGATGGGGGATCCGTCCATCGTGGTGTTCGACCTGACGACGGGCCAAAGCTCCGATCACAACGGGCGCGTCTTTGATGCCAATACCGCGTACACCATCTATATCCAGGTCAACAGCAGTTACAGCTCACTGGTTGGGCTGGACAGCAACGAGATGTGGTCGGGCGCGCAGAATCTGGGCACGGACGACAAGATTGTGCTGGTGGGCACGGGCAGCGATGTTCAGGCAAGACTCGGCGAACCAGTGACGGGGATGCATCAGGGTACAAATTCCGTTAACTGGATAGCGAGGTTCTCTTCTTCTACGTTTTCTACTTACAACGCCGCCGGAGTTGCCGCAAACGGCCAGTTCACTCGCGATTATGGCAATAACGTGGATCTCTGGAACGGCAACTGGGCCGCCAACCCGAATGGGGACAATTCGTTTGGTCAGGCGTATCTGCAGGCGATGCCTGTTGGCGTACTCACCTCGCAAGGACTGGCGATACCATGACAGGTTCACTGACGTTGCTACGCCGTCTGGTCGAGATGCAGCAGTTCGAGGTGCTGCATCAGGCATGCCTGAGCCTGCCGGCGCTTTCACCCGCAGAACAGGTGCTGCTGGCCCTGGCCCTGGCCCATCTGGGCCAGCCAGAGGCGGCCCGCGATACGCTGATTGCGCTGGACCCGGCGGCACTGGAGGTCGACGCCCGCGTCGACCTCGCCGCCGTACACCTGCAGCTTGGGGAATTTGACGCGGCGCAGGCGCTGCTGGAAGCCACGCGCCCAGAGGCACCAGACCACGCGCTTCTGCTGGCGCGTCTGGCTGCCTGCTATGTGCAGCATCAGCGGGGGGAGGAGGCTCTCCCCCTGTATGAATCCAGTCTGCGCCTGCAACCCGGTATCGCCGTCTATCAGCAGCTGCTGCGTCTCTACCTGCAACGTGCGGACCTGCCGCAGGCCGGGGAGACGCTGGCCGCCGCCGACCTCTTCTGGGCAGGCGAGCGGGAGCACTGGCCCGCACTGCTGGTGGCTCTGTACGACCAGCAGCTGCGCGGCCTGCGCCTGGAGCTGTGGCTGGCCAGTGACGACAACGCCCGCGCTGATGCCTGGCTGGATTCACGCCATGCTGAACTGGCTGAGGACGATTACTGCGGCCTGCTGACCGGTTATGCTCAGCGTCTGGCCGAGCGTGGACGCCATGCCCAGGCTGAAGATGCGCTGCGCCGTGGTCTGCAGCATTACCCGGAACATCCGGACCTGTACCAGCAGCACGCTGAACTGGCGGAGTTGCAGGGGCGCCTGCCTCAGGCCATGACGTTGCTGCACCGTGCCCTCCATCTGGCCGGACAACAGCAAAAAATGACGCTGCCTTTGCGCCTGAAGCTGGCCAGCGTCGCTACCCAAGGCCATCCGGCGCTGGCGCGTCAGGTGGCCGAACAGGCTATCGAGGAGGCCGGGGCGCTGACGCCATCACCCGAGATGGACGCCGCGCAGACGGCTAAGTGGCTGGTACAGGCGCAAGTGGCACTGGCCGGGGTGGATGCGCGGGAGCAGCACTACATCGTGGCTGAGGCGCGATACGTCGAGGTACTGCAAGCGCATCCGCGCCAGGTCCCTGCCCTGCAGGGGCTGGGGCAGTTATATATGCAGTTGGGGCGCATCGACGAGGCCGTCGCCTTGTTCGAACAGGTATTAGCCATCGACCCGGCACGCGGTCATGCGGCACTGATCAACGCCCGACGTTTTCCGCAAGACGAAGAGACGTTGATTCGCCTGGAAACCCTGGCACGACGGCCGGGTCTCTCCGGCCCGGTGCAGCCAGGACTGCTGCTGCAACTTGCTGCCGCCTGGGAAAAGCGCAAGGACTACACCAAAGCCTTCACGCTGGCAAACGAAGCCAATGCGGCCAGCCGCGCACTGCTGCGTTACGACCCGGTTGCGCACCGGCAGGGCAGCGCGCGTATCCGTCATGCTTTCAGCCGTTCGCTATTTGAAAACCGACGCGGCATCGGCAACGATTCAACGCTGCCCGTGTTCGTACTGGGTATGCCGCGTTCCGGTACCACGCTTATCGAACAGATCCTGGCGGGACACAGCCAAATTCACGGCGCGGGCGAACTTGGGGTGATCCCCACTACGATCGCCAGGCTGGAAAGCTGGGAACGTAATACGGGGTCTGGACGTCATTATCCGGACTGTGTGGACGATCTGTCGGCCGATGTCGTGGCGGGTATCACCGCCAGCCTGCTGAAGGAACTGCGGGAAAGCTTGCCCGAAAACGCGTCTGAGCTCCGGCATGTGGTGGATAAGCTGCCGCACAATTTCGAGAACATCGGTCTTATCAAACTGCTGTTCCCGAATGCGCGGATAATCTCAGTGCGACGCGACCCACGCGATATCGCTATCTCCAATTACTTTACCGACTACGCGGCTAAGCACGGGGGAATGGGCTTCGCCTATGACCTGCAGTGGATTGGTGAACAACTGGCCGACCACAACCTCATGATGCACCACTGGAACCAGCTGTTCCCCGGTGAGATTCTCGACGTGCGCTATGAGGACGTGGTCTCTGACCCGGAGCGCGAGGCCCGTCGCATGCTGGATTATCTGGGCGTGCAGTGGGAGCCGCAGGTGCTCGACACCTCTGAACTGGACAGGCCGGTCAAGACTGCCAGTGTGTGGCAGGTGCGTCAGCCTATCTATCAGACTGCACGCGAACGCTGGCGGCGTTACGCGGACTTTCTTGCGCCGCTGATCGCGGGTACTAACGCGAAGATCGTGCATGAGCCTGTTGAGATGGTGAGCTTGCCCGTACCAGGAATGCAGACCGAGGGTATCGCATGCTATCGTCAGGGGAAGCTTGATGACGCCGAGATGCTCTTCAGACGTCTGCTGCACCACGTGCCCGAACACGCTACCGCGCATTTCATGGTGGGCCTGATTTGCGTGCGTAAAGGGCACCTGGCTGAGGGCATTGAGCACATGGAAAAAGGACACCAGACCTGCCCATGGAATGTTAACTGGCGACGCGATCTGGCGCAGGCATACGAATTAGCGCAGCAGCCGGAAAAGGCGCAGATGTTAAGGGTGCACCACGTCGGTACGGGTGACAGCGTGGTAAGCGCAAGGGATGTTGAACAGAATGATGCCATTCCTCTGGGCTTTTCCATTCGCACCTCCGCGTCGGAGCCGTTTTACTGAGTATCGGCACGAGCAGGCAGGGACGCCCGCTAGCCGCCTGTTTTCTGGGCTTTTTTTTAAGCTGCTCACAGTTTTATTGATTTGAAAATTTCATCCATATCACTGGGAATCTTACCTATCACATTAATTTAACAACTGCGACTATAGTCATTCAGAATTCATCAGATCCAGAGATGCCCTCAAGGCTAAAATAAGTTTTAAGTGGTTGATTATTAGAAATCAAAGCACCTGAAACACCCCATCAAAGGAGAAAAGCATGAAAATTACTGGATGGCGTAGCCTCAGGACGATCCATCGCTGGCAACGCCCTATCGGGGATGTTAACGGTACGGTGACGTCTGGAATTACCGAAGTCCCCGTGTTGATTCTGGAGACAGACGAAGGCGTGAGCGGGATCGGGGTGGGCGGACATGCAGATATCCAGCGCATCTTTCCGGCGATAGAGGGGGAGGATCCCTGTGCCGTCACTGCGCTGTACGACCGCATGCAGGCATGGGTATTTAAATCCGGGCATGCCGGAAGCGTCTTCGGGGCTATTGGCGTCGTCGATATGGCGCTCTGGGATCTGAAGGCAAAAATAGCTGAACAACCGCTGTGGAAAATGCTCGGTGCCCGGGATCCTTTCGTCACCGGATATGCCTCGGGGCTGGATTACCCGCTCGATGACCAGGCACTGGTCGCCCTTCACCAGCGTTATGCGGAACGGGGATTTAGCGCCTTCAAGCTTAAAGGTGGGCTGGATACCGAAGACGATTTGCGGCGTCTGCAGAAAATCAAAGAGGTGTACCAGCGTAACAGCAAATCGCCTGCGGTAATGATCGATGTGAATGAGTCGATGAATGCCAAACAGGCCGTGCGTTATGTGAAAGAGCTGGAACGGCATCTTGATCTGACCTGGATTGAAGAGCCGGTGCGTCGATGGGATGCCGAGGGCCACGCGCTGATCCGCAGTGCGGTCAATTGCGCTGTGGCGACAGGCGAAAACCTGACCGGTTTAGAGCAATTTATGCCACTGTTCCAGAAACAAGCCCTGGATGTCGCCCAGACGGGGATGTGCTGGGGGATCAGCCACTTCCTGCGTGTCGCTAACCTTGCCCATGCCCATGGTGTACCGATAAGTCCTGTTGGCTACAACGCCAATCCGGTCGCCCATGCCGCTGCCGCTATCCCTAACCATTTCAGTTGTGAAGTTCAGGATCTGGGGTTCCCGGAGGGATTGGTTGTCGACCAGCAGATTGTGAACGGCGGCATCCTGCTGGGGAACGCTCCAGGACTGGGTATTCGTATCGATGAGTCGAAGATTGCAGAACTCGCCAGCGAGGGATGGAATTCGCCTCAGGGGCCGCATGTCCGTTCGCCCCGGGCCGGTTTGAGCCTCACTACCTGTGCCAATAAATAACATGGCCAATCTTTATGGCCTGCCAGCCCGCTAACTGGCGAAATGAAACAACAAATAAGCCAACGATTCACAGCGAGCGGCGTACTTTAATTTTTCTTTTTCTAATTATTTTAATAATCCGATTGCTCAACGATTCGGGAGCGTATTATGACATCTAAAATTACCTCGACCTTACCGACAGAGGTTATCCCTGCCAGTGAGGATAAGAAATCAAGAGGCTTTAAAGTCTTTATATTTTCGCTGTCAACCAACTTTATGTTTTTACTGGCGCTGTATAATGCGGTGATTTCCGTCTTTATTCCCAATCAGGTCCAACAGATTACGGATGCGTCTGGTGGGAGTAAAGTCGCTGCGCTGGCGCTAATATTCACCTTAATGTCTGTTTTTACCTTCTTCGATCAACCCCTGGCGGGCGCGCTTTCCGATCGTACGCGCTCACGCTTTGGCCGTCGTACCCCCTGGCTGGTTGGTGGTACCTTTATCGGCGGTATGGCCCTGGCGATGGTGGCTCACCAGACCACCATCCTCGGTTTGACGCTGTTTTGGGTGATCGCTGCGGTTGCGTTAAATGCCGCCCAGGGGCCGATGTCCGCGATGATGCCCGACCGGGTAGAACCTAAACGTCGCGGTATCGCCTCCGGCTTTATTGGCGCAGCACAGACGGGCGGCGGTACTCTGGGGATCATTTTTGGCGGCTGGATTGCTAACCGGGATCTGGCAATGGGCTTTTATATCTTCGCCATCGGTATTTTTGTGGTGTCATTAGCCTCCTGTATTATTAATCGCGAGGAGAGCAGTAAAGACTTACCCTATAACCCGTTAAGCTTTAAGCAACTGGTGACACAGCTTTGGATTAACCCACGCAAATATCCCGACTTTGGCTGGACATTTGCCGCGCGCTTCGTGATGTTTCTTGGCTATCAGATGATCGTCAATTATCAGTTATATATCCTGCGTGACTATATCCACCTCTCTAACGCCGACTCGAACGTAATTATCGGCACAATGGCCAGTATACAGCTGGCAGCACTGCTGATTTCAGCGGTGGTCTGTGGCTATTTATCCGATAAATTCCAGGTGCGAAAACCCTTTGTTATTGTCTCTTCGCTGGTGATTGCTCTTGCTTATATGTTCCCGCTGTTGATGCCAACGGAAACCTCAATGCTGATTATGGCGGGCGTGCTGGGGCTGGGTTACGGCTGCTATATGTCAATTGATATGGCGCTGATGACGCAGGTTCTGCCGAATAAAGGCGCTAATGCAGGCAAGGATATGGGCGTTTTCAGTATCGCCAATAAATGCCCGCAGATGATTGTCACCCCGCTGGGCGCATTGATTTTAAGTCTGACCTCGTCGTACACCATGGTGTTCACCTTCGCCATCATCATGGTGATCGCCTCTGCCTGCCTTATCATGCCGATACGCTCGGTAAAATAAACCCCTTTTGACCGCAGCCACTACATCCATCCTGAGCATGGATGTTGTGGCGACAATTCACCGGTATTGACTGCTTTTCATCGTGCCGCCTCGAGGATGCCGCTTGATTTAAAGCAATATCACGACAGTTGAGTGAGAGTAGCCTGTCTTTCACTGCACTTTTATCAGGCTTTCACGAAGGTTTTCTCATGCGTAAATTATTATGTGGGTTGCTGGTTTGCCTGTCCGGCGCAGCGTCTGCGGCACCCTCGGTCGAAGTGGGTTTCTCATCCGGAAAAGACGGCCATTCTGCCCAGACCATGGTGTTGCACCTGATTAACGGCGCGCATAAATCGATTGAAATGATGGCCTACGAGTTCAAAGCGCCGGATATTGTTGCTGCGTTAGATAAAGCAGCTGAGCGCGGAGTGAAGGTGTCCGTCGTTATCGATCACCGCGCGAACAAGGCCAACAAACTCGCCCTTGCCGCAGTCCCTGAAGCAATACGCCACGGCATCGCCATTCGCGTGGATAGCCATTACCACATTCAGCATGACAAGGTGATGATTGTTGATGGCCGGATCCTGGAAACAGGTTCATTCAACTACACCCCCACCGCTGAGAAGGTTAACAGCGAAAATATTCTGGTTCTCAGGCATGTACCCCGCGTGATTAAACTGTATCAGCAACACTTCGAGACACGATGGCGGTATGGTGTGCCATACCAAAAAGGCGACCTTGCTTAAAACAGATAGCCGAACACGCCTGAAGAGCCTGAATGCCTCTTCTGCTGTTAGCGCGGGCTAACAATTTACTTCGCTACAGAAGGGATAATATTGTTCAGGGCGCGTATATTGGTGGTAATCCTTTTCTTACGTCAATAACACCCGGCTCGAGGTATTGATGAACGGTGAACTCAATCCGGCGGATTCCGCAATGAACAATCCCCTGCCCCCGGTTCTTCTCATTCAGGTGGGTACCGCGCCTGACACGCTAAAGACAGAGCACGGCGATCTGCCGGTATGGTTCAGCAGGGCGATGGCACTCACTTCTGATGCTATTCAGGTCGTGAAAGTATTCAAGGGTGAACCTCTTCCGGAACCCGATCCCGGTCGGGTCGCGGTTATCACCGGATCCTGGCACATGGTGACGGATAAGCTGGCGTGGAGCGAGGAGACGGCGCGATGGATACGTCGTGCCGTCGCGGTTGACATGCCGCTGTTCGGCGTCTGCTACGGTCATCAGCTCATGGCATATGCGCTGGGTGGCGTGGTGGATTACCATCCGCAGGGTCGCGAAATGGGGTGTCTGGAGATAAACCTGACAAAAGCAGGTGCAGACGATCCGCTTACCGGCGGGCTTTCGCAAGGCTTTATGGCCCATCTTACGCATATGCAAACCGTCACGCAGTTGCCTGCAGGTGCGCAATCGCTGGCCTCATCTCCCCACGATAAAAATCAGATCATCCGTTACGGTGCAAAAGCCGTCTCGACCCAGTTTCATCCAGAATTTACACCGGGCATTGCAGCGTCATTGATTCATCTGCGGACTGAAACTCTCCTTAGCGAAGGGCGGGATCCTGCCGCTAAGCACAGTGCGCTAACTGACGCAGCTGATGCCAGAGAACTCCTTAAGACATTTGTCTCCCTTGCGCTGATGGACCTGCCCCGGTACGAATACGCGACTAACCGCTGAGGTGATGGTGAAAAAGTCCGTACTCCGGCCGCTCAGCACGCAGGTATTAAGCGCACCCCGTCGACCTTATTCAGCCGTAATTAGCGGTATATGTGGCGCGGACGTTTTCGGCAGATGGCCCGACAAGCGAGGATCTGGCGAAACCTCAACCTGTAATGCGTAGGGTTTAAACCCTGAGCGGATATAGAATTTCAGCGCAGCAGGATGATCGAAAGTGCACGTATGAACCCAGAAGCGCTTAATAGGTTTTGACCATGCCAGTTCGATTGCCTTATCCATCAACTGCCCTCCCAGCCCCATGCCCGTGGCGTTTGATGTCAGGCCGAAAAAAGCCAGCTCGCACTCGCCGGACTCCCGAAAATCAAGCTCGAGTAAACCAATCTCTTTATCGTCCTTACGCAGGACATACACCTCTACCGCGTTGTCACGCAAAATAGCCGAAAGCCTGGCGTCGTCCATGATGATACGTGAAAACCACAGCCACTCTTCGCCTACCCGACGGTATAATTCCCGATAATCCTCCAGAGCCGTACCATCAAACGCATGCAGCGCAATACCCTCAGAAAAGGTGTTCTTGCCGGTGTCAGGCTTCTCAACCATTTCCAGACAGGTCACTACCGTCGCCAGATGTCCGGCAGGAACATCTGAATAGCCCATGGATACGATTTGTTTCTCTTTACTCATCCGTTTCTCCCCTTTGTGAGGCCCGTTGTGCCAGAAAGCGATTCCTGAAAATTCTTTATCGCCTGGGGTCAGGGCATGACCATGCCTTAAATCGCCACCAGATGCCGGACGCCCTGGGCCTCCATTTCATCGCCGCGACCACGCTGCACGATTGTCCCGCGGGACATCACCAGATACTGATCGGCAAGCTCGGCGGCAAAATCATAGAACTGCTCCACCAGCAAAATGGCCATATCACCACGATTCGCCAGCCCGCGGATAACGGCCCCAATCTCCTTGATGACCGACGGCTGAATCCCTTCGGTGGGTTCATCCAGAATCAGCAGCTGCGGCTTACAGGCCAGCGCCCGCCCAATCGCCAGCTGCTGCTGTTGCCCGCCGGACAGATCCCCTCCCCGCCGCTGCTTCATGTCGCGTAACACCGGAAACAGGTCATAAATCTCTTCCGGTACGCTTTTCGCCTGGCGGCCGGAAAAACGCGACAACCCCATCAGCAGGTTCTCTTCTACGGTGAGGCGAGGAAAAATCTCTCTGCCCTGCGGGACATAGGCGATCCCCTGCTGCACCCGCTGGTGCGGGCTGCGGGTGTTAATCTGTTTTCCCTGCCAGTGAACGGTGCCCGATTTCGCCGGGATCACCCCCATCAGGCATTTTAACAACGTCGTTTTCCCCACCCCGTTGCGCCCAAGCAGGCAGGTGATTTCGCCTGATGGAACGTCGAAGGATAAGCCGCGCAGGATATGACTCCCGCCATAATACTGATTTAACTCTTTAACCTGTAACATGTCAGCGCCCCAGATAAACGTCGATAACCTGCTCATTGGCCTGCACGTCGCGCAGCGAGCCCTCGGCTAAAACCTGCCCCTGATGCAGGACGGTGACATGGTCAGCAATGGTTTCCACAAACCCCATGTCATGCTCCACCACCATCAGAGAGTGTTTCCCTGCCAGAGTACGAAACAGCTGTGCAATGTAGTCCGTTTCCGCATCGGTCAGCCCGGCGGCGGGCTCATCCAGCAGCAGTAAATGCGGCTCCTGCACCAGCAGCATGCCAATTTCGAGGAACTGTTTTTGCCCGTGCGAGAGCAGGCCAGACGGGCGATGGCGATGCTCCCCCAGCCTTAAGAGCTGCAGCACCTCATCAATGCGGTCACGCTGCTCGCCGTTCAGTTTTGCCCGCAGGCTGGCCCAGACCGACTTATCGGTTTTAAGCGCGATTTCCAGATTTTCCATCACGCTCAGGGCTTCAAATACCGTCGGCTTCTGGAATTTGCGTCCAATCCCCGCCCGGGCGATCTCGACCGGCGACATCCCTATCAGGTCGATATCCTGGTCGTAGGTCACCTTCCCGCTGTCCGGCCGGGTTTTACCGGTAATCACGTCCATCAGCGTGGTTTTCCCCGCGCCGTTTGGCCCGATGATACAGCGCAGCTCCCCCACGCCAATGGATAACGAGAGATTGGTCAGGGCGCGGAAAGCGTCGAAGGTCACGTTGATATTTTCAAGCTGCAGCACCGGATCGGTGGTATCCCGGTAACGGTCCTGCAGCTGCGGCTGGGTAAACAGTGAATCAGTCATGCTTCCTCCGTTTGAGCAGGCCAATCACGCCGCGCGGGAGAAAAAGCGTGACGAGAATAAACATCAGTCCAAGGAAAAACAGCCAGTAATCCGGGAAGGCGACGGTGAACCAGCTCTTGGCCCCGTTAACGATCCCGGCCCCAAGGATTGGGCCAATCAGCGACCCGCGCCCCCCCAGCGCCACCCAGATCGCCGCTTCAATCGAGTTGGTGGGCGACATTTCGCCGGGGTTGATAATCCCCACCTGCGGCACATACAGCGCGCCTGCCAGGCCACACAGCACCGCAGAGAGCGTCCAGACAAATAGCTTGAAGCCTTTCGGGTCGTAGCCGCAGAACATCAGCCGGTTTTCCGCATCGCGCACGGCGGTCAGCACCCGGCCATACTTGCTGCGGGTGAGCAGCACGCCAATCGCCAGCGAGCCCGCCAGCAGCAGCACGGTGGCGATAAACAGCGCGATGCGGGTGCCGGTTGCCGACACCGGAAAGCCCAGCAGAGTGGTAAACCCGGTAAATCCGTTGTTGCCGCCAAAACCCGTTTCGTTACGGAAAAACAGCAGCATCCCGGCGTAGGTCAGCGCCTGGGTCATGATCGAGAAGTAAACATCTTTGATGCGCGAGCGGAAGGCAAAGTAGCCAAACACCAGCGCCAGCAGGCCCGGAACCAGCACGATCAGGCACAGCGCCCAGGCAAAATGCTGGGTCCCCGTCCAGAACCAGGGCAGCTCGGTCCACGAGAGGAAAGACATAAACGCGGGCAGCCCCTCGCCGGAGGCCTGGCGCATCAGATACATCCCCATCGCATACCCGCCGAGGGCGAAGAACAGTCCGTGCCCCAGCGACAGCAGCCCGGCGTAGCCCCACACCAGATCCAACGCCACCGCAACCACGGCATAGCACAGAATTTTACCGACCAGCGTTAGCGTATAGGTGGAGATGGCCAGTGGGTTATCGGCCGGTAGCAGCGCGAGAAAAGGCAGCACCAGCAGCGCTGCCAGAATGAGCGAGGCCAGCGTGCCGGTCAGGCGCGGCGCGCGTCGGGCCATCGTCAAGGTGATAGGTTGGCTCATCAGTCAATTACCCGCCCTTTGAATGCAAACAAGCCTTGCGGCCGCTTTTGAATAAACAGCACAATCAAGATCAGAATGGCGATCTTGCCCAGCACCGCACCGATTTGCGGCTCCAGCACTTTATTGAGCAGACCCAACCCCAGCGCCGCCACCACCGTTCCGGCCAGCTGTCCGACGCCGCCGGTCACCACCACGAGGAACGAGTCGATAATGTAGCCCTGCCCCAGCTCCGGGCCGACGTTGCCCAGCTGCGACAACGCCACGCCGCCGAGTCCGGCGATACCTGACCCTAACCCGAACGCCAGCATGTCAATACGTCCGGTCGGCACGCCACAGCAGTCGGCCATTCGGCGGTTTTGCGTCACCGCCCGCACGTTCATCCCCAGACGGGTTTTATTCAGCAGCAGCCAGGTCAGGGTTAATACCCCGATAACAAAGACGATCACCGCGATGCGGTTATACGGCAGGACCAGGTTGGGCAGAACCGCCCAGCCACCGGAGAGCCATGCCGGGTTGGCGACCTCGAGGTTTTGCGATCCGAACAACACGCGCACCAGCTGGATCAGCATCAGGCTGATCCCCCAGGTCGCCAGCAGGGTTTCCAGCGGTCTGCCGTACAGGTGGCGAATAACGGTGCGTTCAAGGATCATTCCGACGCAGGCGGTGATCGCAAATGCCACCGGCAGCGCCACCAGCGGGTAGAACATCAGCCAGTCGGGGGCGAGGCGCTGAAACAGATCCTGCACCAGCCAGGTGGAGTACGCGCCGAGCATCAGCATTTCGCCGTGCGCCATATTGATCACCCCCAGCAGGCCGTAGGTGATCGCCAGCCCCAGCGCCGCCAGCAGCAAAATCGAGCCCAGCGAAATGCCGCTGAACGCCTGCCCCAGCCAGTCGCCCCACTTCAGGCGCTGCTGCACCTGCTTAAGGCTCTCTGCGGCGGCGGTACGCACGGCGGCGTCCGGCTCATTTTGCGGCTGCGTCAGCCGTATCAGGCTGCCCTGTACCTGCGGATCGCTGGTTTCGCCCAGCAGCTTAACCGCCTGCAGGCGCAGGTCGGCCCGGCTGTCGGAGAGCTGTAAGTTCGCCACCACAATGGCGAGTGCGCTGTGCACCGCGTCGTTTGTCTCCGCCGCCAGTCGGGCGTTAAGGAAGGGCAGCTGGTCGGCCTGGGCGCTATTTTGCAGGGTCTGCGCCGCCCGCAGGCGCACGCTGTCGTCGTCGCTGACCAGCTGATGCATCGCCAGCGCGCTGGCCACCAGGCCACGAATGCGGTTATTCATAAACACTTTTTTCATCGCGCCCGTGGGCGTGACATCGCCCTCCAGCGCCACCGGTTTGTCGCCCTGCTCGACGAAGAGCTGGCCGTTCGAATCGACAACCACCGTTTCGTTATTCAGCGCCTGCAACAGCGGCAAACGCGATGCCTGGGGCGCGGCAGACCACTGCTGGAGCAGCTGCGCCTGCTGCGTGCGGCTGGCCTTACCGTAGTCAGCGGCGGGTCCAGCCTGCGCCGACGCGGTCATCAGCAGCCAGCTGAAAAGAAGAAAGCCCAAAGCCGGGAATATTTTCATGGTGTCAGCGTCTTTTGATGGGGGAACATTCACCCGCTGACAGGGGCAGCAACCCTGCCCCTGTCGCCTACCCTACGGGTTTATTTACTGGCGGTAACCACCGGGGTCTCCGGTTTTTTATCGTTGCCCGCGATGTACGGACTCCACGGCTGGGCGCGGATCGGCTGGTCGGTATTCCACACCACGTTGAACTGGCCGTTGCCTTCGATTTCGCCAATCATCACCGGTTTGTGTAAGTGATGGTTGGTGGCATCCATGGTCAGCGTATAGCCCGCCGGCGCAACGAAGGTCTGGCCGGCCATCGCCGCCCGCACTTTATCCACGTCGGTGGTGCCTGCTTTTTCAACGGCCTGGGCCCACATATGGATCCCGACGTAGGTCGCCTCCATCGGGTCGTTGGTGACCACCGTGTCTGCGTTCGGCAGCTTGTGGGCTTTGGCATACGCGCGGTAGTCGGCAACAAATTTGGTGTTCACTGGATTGGTGACCGACTCAAAGTAGTTCCACGCCGCCAGATGGCCGACCAGCGGTTTGGTGTCGATCCCGCGCAGCTCCTCTTCACCGACGGAGAACGCGATAACCGGCACATCCGTCGCTTTGATGCCCTGGTTTGCCAGCTCTTTATAGAACGGAACGTTAGAGTCGCCATTGATGGTGGAGATCACCGCCGTTTTGCCGCCCGCAGAGAATTTTTTGATGTTGGAGACGATGGTCTGGTAATCGCTGTAACCAAACGGGGTGTAGACCTCTTCAATGTCTTTGTCCTGGACGCCTTTCGCATGCAGGAACGCGCGCAGGATTTTGTTGGTGGTACGCGGGTAGACGTAGTCAGTGCCCAGCAGGAAGAAGCGTTTTGCGCTGCCGCCGTCTTCGCTCATCATGTACTCCACCGCCGGGATCGCCTGCTGGTTAGGCGCCGCGCCGGTGTAGAACACGTTCGGCGACATCTCTTCCCCTTCATACTGAACCGGGTAGAACAGCAGACCGTTCAGCTCCTCGAATACCGGCAGCACCGATTTGCGCGAGACCGACGTCCAGCAGCCAAACACTACCGCCGCTTTATCCTGGGTCAACAGCTGGCGGGCCTTTTCCGCGAACAGCGGCCAGTTAGAGGCCGGATCCACCACCACCGGTTCCAGCTGCTTGCCCAGCACCCCGCCTTTGGCGTTGATTTCGGCAATGGTCATCAGCGCCATGTCCTTCAGCGGGGATTCCGAGATCGCCATGGTTCCCGAGAGGGAGTGCATGATCCCCACTTTAATGGTCTCTGCGGCGTAAACCTGCAACGAGAAGCCCATGCTCACAACGGTCGCTGACAGGGCAAATGCTTTCAGTAAAGAACGTCTTTTCATGACCAAACCCCTAAATGAGAGTGAAACATTATTTTCCCCACCGCACGGTGGAGCAGGAACCACAACTAAGGTGAAACGGGTTGTAAACTGGCCTGCTGAAGCCGGTGTAAGGTGATTTGTCTGACCTCGGCTTTACTCTGTGAAATGTGTGCCGTCAGAATGCGCTGCGCCTCCTCGGTTTGCTGTTTCAGGATCGCCTCTAACACCTGGGCGTGTTCGTTATAGGTCGCCTCGACCCGGTCCTTGCGGGTGAAATCAAGGTGGCGGATGATGCGCATTTTCTCGGTTAGCTCCACGTGGACCCGCGCCATCTCCGCGTTACCGCTGGCCCGTACCAGAGTGGTATGAAAGGCCTCATCCTGGCGCGACAGGGCTTTACCCGGCGTCATGCGTTGCGCGTCAATCCAGAAGCTGACCAGTTCCGTCAGATGACTGGCGCAGATCGCAGGCGGCATCGCGCACAGGCGCTTCACGGCTTCCCTTTCCAGCACAATGCGAAAGTCGTACAGCGCTTCGTAATAGCTAAAGTCGAACGGTTTAACCTGCCAGCCGCTGCGGGAATAGACCTGCACATAGCCTTCATGCTCAAGCCAGAACAGCGCCTGGCGCACCGGCGTCCGGCTGGCCGCCATGCGTTCAGAGATTTCGTTTTCGCTGAAATGCGCCCCGGGCATCAGCCGAAAATCGAAAATGTCGTTTTTCAGCGCGTGATAAATGCGCTCGGCCAGCCCCGCCGGGCGCTTTTTACCGTTTTTATCGCTCACGGTCGCCATCGCTATTCTAGCCACAGCAGGGTGTCGCCGGGGCTTACCGGGCGTCCGGGCTGACAGCCGATGCGTTTCACCACCCCTGCCTGGGGTGCGGTAATCGCCAGCTCCATTTTCATCGCTTCGACGATGATCAGCGTCTGACCGGCTTCAACCCTGGTGCCGGGTTCCACCAGCACTTTCCAGATATTGCCGTTCATGTCTGCGGTCACCGGCAGGGCCGCTTCGTCGATAACCTCCTCCGCAGGCGGGAGGGGAATGTCGATCGCTGCCTGCTGGTCATCGAGCTGCCAGCGTTCCACTTCGGCCTCAAACGCGGTGGACTGATGCTGACGGAAACGGGCAATGTCCTCTGCATGGTCCTGCAGGAACTGCAGATGCGCCGGGAAGTCGAACACCGTCTCCTCGATGCGCACCGTGGCGCGCCCTTCACGGAAATCGTCCCGCAGCTGAATCAGTTCCTCTTCGCTGACCGGGTAGAAACGCACCTGGTCAAAGAAGTGCAGCAGCCAGGGTTCTCCCGCGCTGAACTGTTCGTTTTTAAGGAATTTGTTCCAGATGGGTAAGGTGCGCCCCACCAGCTGATACCCGCCCGGGGAGTCCATGCCATAAATACACATGTACATCCCGCCGATGCCCACGGTGCCTTCGGCGGTAAAGGTGCGCGCCGGGTTATATTTGGAGCTGAGCAGACGATGGCGCGGGTCAATCGGCACCGCGCAGGGCGCGCCAAGATAAACATCACCGAGGCCAAGAATTAAGTAGCTGGCGTCAAAAATCGTCTCTTTGACCGCCTCGCGGTTCGGCAGACCGTTGATGCGCTGAATAAAATCCACGTTATTGGGCAGCCACGGCGCACTCGCCCGCACGGTGTCGGTATAGCGGCTGACGGCATCCAGCGTGGCACTGTCTTCGAACGCCATCGGCAGGTGGACGATACGTGACGGGACTTTCAGCTGGCTGACATCGCCAATCAGTGATTCCAGCTCCAGCAGCAGCGCCACCAGCGCCTGCTGGCTGAGGGCGAGACTGTCGTAGCGGATCTGTAGGGAACGCACCCCCGGCGAAAGCTCTTTGATCCCCGGATGCGCCAGGGTGCGCAGGTGCTCCATCAGCAGGTGGACGCGCAGGCGCAAGGCCAGATCCAGCACGTTATCGCCGTACTCAATCAGGATGTAGTTGTCCCCCGCCTGACGGTAGACAATGGCGGGCGTGGCGAGCGTGGCGGGTAACGCGACCAGCGCAGCGGCAGAAACGCCCTCCCGGTCGGCCAGAGAAGGCACAGCAAAGGTCGCCAGCGCCGCGCTGTGCAGGGTTTCAATGCTGCGCTGCTGGGCTTTTTCGCGCGCCACCGCATCTTCCACGCTGATCGGGTAAAAGCGGATCCGATCCCCGGGTTTGACCTGGCCCACTTTCCACAGCTCGGCTTTGGCAATGGTCACCGGGCAGACAAACCCGCCCAGGCTTGGGCCATCCTGGGTGAGGATCACCGGGAAGTCGCCGGTAAAGTTAATGGCACCCATCGCGTATTCGCAGTCATGGACGTTGGACGGGTGCAGCCCCGCTTCCCCGCCGTTCGGCCGGGTCCAGCTCGGTTTCGGCCCTACCAGACGCACGCCGAGGCGGTTGGAGTTGTAATGCACCTGCCAGTCGCTGGCAAAAAAGGTATCAATCGCCTCCTGAGTAAAGAAGTCCGGTGCGCCGTGGGGTCCGTACAGCACGCCAATGCGCCAGATATCGTCGTAGGTGGGGATCAGTGACGCTGAGAGGGCTTTGGGTTCACTCACCGGTGCAGGGGTGGTGCAGGCAGCAAGCAACGGATTCGAGACGGGCAGCAGGTCCGCCACCCGCAGCGTGCGTCCGGCGTGGCCGCCAAACTGGCCCAGCGCAAAGGTCGAACGACTGCCGAGGTATTGCGGCACATCCAGGCCATTGCGCACGGCAAGGTAGCCGCGACAGCCGCTTCGGGCGCGCCCTAACGTCAGGGTCTGACCGGCCGCCACCGACACCGGCTGCCACAGCGGCACCGGCTCACCGTCCAGCAACGCCTGGCAATCTGCCCCGGTCAGGGCAATCAGCGCCGCAGTGTGGAATTGCAGAACCGGCCCCTGCAGGGTGAACTCCAGCCCGGCTGCGGATTCATGGTTGCCAACGATGCGGTTAGCCAGGCGGAAGGCAAAATCATCCATCGGGCCGGAAGGCGGGACGCCGATATCCCAGTAGCCCAGACGCCCGGGATAATCCTGGACGCTGCTCCAGGTGCCGGGCTGAAGCACTTCAATCACCGCTGAGGTGGCGATCACACTGTCGAGCATTCGCGTCCAGACGCTGCCGGTGCGGAAGGCCTCGCTGGCGGTAATCTGACGCAGGTAGTCCAGATTGGTGGTGATGCCGTGCAGGCGCGTGGCATTCAGCGCGGTGTGCAGTTTTTCCAGCGCCGCTTCGCGGGTTGGGGCATGCACAATCAGTTTGGCAATCATCGGATCGTAAAAAGCGCTGACCTCGCTGCCGGTGGTCACCCCGGTGTCGATGCGCACGTCCTCTGGAAAGAGCACTTCGGTTAACACGCCAGGGCTGGGCTGGAAGTTTTTCAGCGGGTTTTCCGCGTAAATGCGTACTTCCATGGCGGCCCCCTGCGGGGCCTGCTTCAGCCGTGCCCAGTCGATAGATTCTTCAGCCGCCACGCGCAGCATACACTCCACCAGATCCAGCCCGGTGACGCATTCGGTTACCGGATGCTCAACCTGCAGGCGGGTGTTCACTTCGAGGAAGTAAAAAGCATCCAGCGCGGCATCATAGATAAACTCCACCGTCCCGGCGCTGCGGTAATTCACCTGCTTACCGAGCTGCACGGCGGCCGCCAGCAGCGCCGCACGGGTGCTGGCGGGCAGGTTGGGTGCCGGAGTCTCTTCCACGACTTTCTGGTTGCGGCGCTGCAGGGAACAGTCGCGTTCACCGAGCGCCACCACGTTGCCTTTCCCGTCGCCAAAAATCTGCACTTCTATATGACGCGCCCGGTCAACGCAGCGCTCGACAAACACCCCTGCATCGCTGAAAAACTGCTCCCCCAGCCGACGGACGCTCTCCCACGCCTGCCCCAGAGCGTCGGCATCGGCGCAGCGCGTCAGGCCGATCCCACCGCCGCCCGCGGTGCTTTTCAGCATCACCGGGTAGCCAATAAACTCCGCAGAGGCCAGCGCCTCTTCCAGCGAGTTCAGCAGCCCGGTTCCCGGCGTCATCGGCACGCCCGCCAGTGCGGCCAGCTCGCGGGCGCGGTGTTTGAGGCCGAACTCACCAATCTGCTGCGCCGTGGGGCCAATAAAGACGATCCCGGCCTGCTCACAGGCGTCGGCAAAGGGCAGGCTTTCGGAGAGAAAACCGTAGCCCGGCCAGATGGCCTGGGCGCCGGTTTGCCGGGCCGCGGCAATAATTTTGTCGATCCTGAGATAGCTGTCGCTGGCCTTCTCGCCCCCCAGCGGGATGGCGATATCCGCCTGTCTGACGTGCTCGGCATTTTTATCCGCATCGGAATAGACCGCCACGCTGGTGATCCCCAGACGTTTCAGCGTGCGCATCGCGCGACAGGCTATTTCACCCCGGTTGGCTATCAGTACGGTATTAAACATGGCGCGTCTCCTGGCGGGCAACCCAGTGACGCCAGCCTTTGAATTCAGTAATGTCGGTGGCATCGTGCAGCGCCGCCGGTTCACAGATAAACCCCTTCACCCAGCGCCCGTCGCCGAGCTCCAGCGAGCCGATACCCAGCGGGGCAGGAATTTCCGCAACAAACTCCCCAAACCGCGCCAGCGGGATATCCCACAGCTCCACCTGAATGGCCGCGCCCGAAGCATCCCGGGCAATACCCGGTTTGGCGGGCTGGGTGTTAGCCAGCGCATACAGGCGGTAACAGGGGGCGGTTTCGGTGGCCTCGACAAACACTGCCTGGCGGGTGGTGAGCTGGGCGTTAAGCGGCATTCCGCGCAGGTGCGCTCCAACCACCGCCACCCGCACGTGGTGAGAAGAGACCGGAAGCGTGGCCCCTGCCGCGTCGAAGGGCTGCCCGGTGGCACCCAGCGGTAACGCCAGCTGCCGCTGCCAGCGCAGGCCAAAATCTGCCAGCGCCCGGTCATGCCATGCCGGGGCAAGCAGGGTGATGCCCGCAGGCAGCCCGTCTGCCCTGAACGGGGCGGGCAACGCCAGGGCGCTGAGGTCGGCCAGGTTGGTGAAGTTGGTGTAGGTACCAAAATGCGAGTTATAGCGGACAGGCTCCTGCTGCATCTCTTGCAGGGTATGAATGGTGGGTGACGTGGGCACCACCAGCGCATCCACATCGCGTAAGGCATGCTGGATTTTTTGCGCCAGCTCAGCGCGCAGATATTCGGCGTTGAACGCGTCCACCGCGCTGTAGTTCAGCCCGGCAGAGATAATGGCGTGGACGGTAGGATCCATCTGTTCCGGGTGATCAAGCATCTCGCCGACGGCAGCGGTCCGCTCGGCGACCCACGGCCCCTGATACAGCTGCTCGGCCAGCTGATAAAACGCCGAGAAATCAATCGGCTTGAGGGTTGCGCCACTGGCTCGCAGGGCGTCCAGCGCACGCTCCCAGGCCGCCTGGGCCTGCTCATCATCAAAGAAGCGTAACTCAGCCGGGATCGCCAGCAGCGGCGCAGCCGACATCGCCGCAGGGGCGGTCGCTGGATGGGTGCGGGAGTAAGCGTCAGCGCTGTCCGCGCCGCCCGCCAGGGAGGCAATATAAAACGCATCCTCAACCGTCAGGGCAAACACCGACAGCGTGTCATTCAGACGACACGCAGGCAGTACCCCGGTCGCCGGGAGCCAGCCCTTGGTGGGCTTGAGGCCGACAATATTGTTAAACCCGGCAGGCACGCGGCCCGACCCGGCCGTGTCGGTACCAAAGGCAAAGGGCACCAGACCACGGGCCACCACGGATGCCGACCCCGAGCTGGACCCGCCGCTGACGTAATCCGGGTTAAAAGTGTTGGGCACCGCGCCGTAAGGGGAACGCGTCCCGACAAGCCCGGTAGCAAACTGGTCAAGATTGGTTTTACCGATCAGGATCGCACCCGCCGCCTTCAGGCGGGCCACGGCGGTGGCATCTTCCTCAGCCACAAATTCAAATGCCGGACAGGCGGCAGTGGTCGGCCAGCCTGCCACATCGACATTGTCTTTGACCGCAAAAGGAATACCGAATAAGGGCAACGCGTCGGGGTTACTGCGATACAGGGGCAGAACCGCGTCTATTTGCGCCTGCAGCTGCGCCGGACTGGCAATCGCAATCCAGGCATTATCATCAGTCGACAGTGCAGCAAGATGATCTTTTAAGAGGCCAAAAACGTCATCGCTATTCTGCTTAATGTGCTGCTGCCATGCCGCCACTGTTTTTCCGGTCATTAACGTCATTGTTGAATTCCTGCTGGTATACAAGATGGAATTCATTTAGCAATACGCATGCCAGATATTTAACCTGTTGATTTAAAGAATTTATATATATAAAAACCTAGTGCGGATTTATTTATCGCACTCTTTCTGAACATCAAAGCGTTATTTCAGTGCAGCGTAATATTGGAAATACCGATATTACTAGCCGCCATCAGAATAATAAGTTATGACGAAAAAATAAGCGGTTATACAAAATATTCGCACGGTCGGCTCCCTCTCCATTCAGGGAGAGGGCTGGGGTGAGGAGGAGCATGCGGCTCCGGTAGTGGTTCCGTTCACTTTAGTCCGTGCCAGTCACGCCTGACGAAACGCCTCAAGGCGCTTAATTTGCCGTCCATCGCGGTCAAAATTCTCCGCTGCCAGCCACCCGCGCAGCGCGGCATCCCTGTCTGGCCATTCGCTATCGATAATCGACAGCATGTCGCTGTCGCGATTGCGCCCTTTGCGCACCAGCTTCTGTCGCAGACGCCCTTCCCAGCTAAAGCCCAGCCGCTCCGCAGCCCGACGCGAGGCAATATTCATGGAATCGCACTTCCACTCCAGACGGCGATAGCCCCGTTCAAAACCGTATTTCAGCAACAGCCAGACCGACTCGGTTCCGAGCGGGGTATTTTTCATTTTTCGCGACCAGGTGACATGGCCAATCTCCACCGAACCCAGCTGCTGCTCAATCGCCATATAGCTGACCAGACCGACCGCCTGCCCGCTCTGCCGATCTATCACCGCAAACGGCACCAATCCCCGATCCTGCACTTTCCCTTCGACCCAGGCGGCAGTGTCTGCCACGCTTGCGGGCTGACAGCTGGCAAGCCAGGTCCAGTCGCTGTCATCGCCCAGCGCGTAGGCCGCGAACAGATCCCCGGCATGCAGGTCGGCGTCCAGCGGCTCCAGCCGACAAAAACGCCCTTCCAGCACTCCACGTTCTAATACTCTGGCCCCCTGCCACTCGGGAACCGGGTCGTTAACGGTCTGCCCCCAGCGATTGATTTCCGGCATGTTGCTACCCCTTTTTTTAATGATATGACCCGGCTAATAACCATAAATTTTTCTTTATGCACTGACGTAATAAGCTAAGCAGAATTTAGACTTTCCTTAATGTTTCCCGCCCCCCTAACGTAACCCACCAGAAAACAATCAAAAACAAATATTCAGGGAATCTATGACTAAAAAATTACTTCCGTTACTGGTGCTGGCCGCGCTGTCGGCAACCGCCCATGCCGCAACGCCCCCCAATACGCTGGTGGTGGCCCAGGGTCTGGATGACATCGTCAGTCTCGATCCGGCCGAAGCCAACGAGCTTTCCAGTATCCAGACCGTGCCAAGCCTGTATCAACGCCTGGTTCAGCCTGACCGCAATAACCCGGAAAAAATCACCCCAATTCTGGCCGAAAGCTGGGAAGCCGATGCCGCCGCCAAAACCCTGACCATCAAGCTGAAACCCGACGCGAAATTCGCCTCTGGCAATCCGCTGCGTCCGGAAGACGTTATTTTCTCGTATACCCGCGCCATTACGCTGAACAAATCACCGGCCTTTAT